>JAOUFE010000159.1 GCA_029858425.1 Spirochaetia bacterium
AAGGGCGACTGATTTTAAGCCGCTGCGTCAATTATGTTTTTAGCGTACTTTGGTCGCAGGTTAAATTGCCGATGTTGTCAAAAAAGCTTTTTTTAAGAAATGGCCACAGATGAATGGATAACCACGGATAGATTTATTTTTTCCGGAAAATCAATAAAAAACTATGGTTCCGTCCTGGCCTCTGTGGCTAATTCTTGAACTATTATTGAGAAGTTACCTTTTTTCAGGCTTTTATTTTCAAAATATTCTTTACACTCTGGCAAATAGAAAATATACATTTTTAGCTTTCCAGTTTTTCCCAATATGAATGTTCTGAAAATCATTCCAGGTAAAAATATTTTTGCTCTGAAAACCAGTGTGCAGGTTTTATTGGCAATCTTGAGTCCCATTTTACTCTATTTTATTTTTCCTCCGCGGAACTTGTATTTTCTTGCATGGGTGGCATTTACCCCGCTTTTATTAGTCATCATACAAGTACAATTCCGTATGGCGCTTTTGATAACTTCTGTAAACGGATTCCTTTTTTATTATTTTTTTTATCTTTGGCTCAACCGGTTTCACCCCTGGTCAATTTACTTTATTACTCCATTTTTTGGACTACTTTATTTTACATTGCCATTGATGATAATACGGTATTTGTATCTTAAAGACAAATTAAAGACGATTTTTATCGCGCCGGCAATCTGGGTTGTAGCCGAATATATTAAATCCAGCGGAAACCTTGCCCTGCCATCGGGCGATCTGGCGATCAGCCAGATCAATCAAACAGCTCTCATTCAATTTGCCGACATTACCGGTCAAAGCGGTGTAAGTTACATCGTTTTTTTGGCAAATATGGCCTTTGCTTTTTTTATTGATAGTATTCTACTTGAAAAACAAAAATGGGCAGCAACACATTCACGGCTTGTTTTATCGCTAACAACTTTATTTGTTACAATACTGTTGTATGGTTTCTTTAAAATTCAAACGGCCAAGTGGGGAAAATCAATATCCGTCGGAATTGTACAAACCGCGCATTATCCTAACGAAAAATGGTCTGAAAAATACCGTTGGTTTCTCGACGAATACGAACAGTCCGTTCAACAATTGGCTCCGTTAAATCCAAAATTGATAGTTTTCCCGGAAACAGCATTAAACATATTTTATAATTTCGAGGGTGAACAAAACACAGAACGAGCAGAGGAAGCCGTAAGCAAAATTTCCGCACTGGCAAAAAATTATCAAATCCCCATTGTAATAGGAGGATTTGAGTTTAGCAGGGAATACGATACAATGCGCAGGTACAATTCCATTTTTCTTTTTAAACCCGACGGGTCGCTTCGTTCAAAGTACCGTAAACGTAAACTGGTAGCCTTTGGAGAATCTCCTGCCTTTAACCAGCTTCTACCCTGGTTACAAGAGAAAATCAACAGGGATTTGCATACCATCATGTTTCAAACCGGTGATACATCGAATATTTTTACAATTTTAAATGACGACGAAACGATATCGTTTGGAAATCTGATTTGTTTTGAATCAAGTAACGGCGATTTGGCCAGAGAATACATTAAAAATGGAGCATCTTTTTTACTGAACGAATCAAGCGACCTGTGGTCAAATTCACTCGACGTTATGGTTCAAAACGCTTCTTTTAGCGTGTATCGTGCCATTGAAAACCGTGTTCCCGTGGCAAGATCCAGTAATGGAGGGCCAAGTTTTTACGTCGATGCAACAGGTCGCGTACGTCAGGCGCTGCCGCTTGGGCAAGCCGGCGTAATTCCGGTTCAAATGCAATTTCTTCAAAACAATTTTTCATTGTATAAAATTTGGGGTGATTGGTTTGTGTATGCTTGCTTTGCCGTTTCGCTTGCCGGTATTTTTAATTTAATTAAAAATAAAAATTAATTTTTACAGGGGCAAGTCTGCCCCTGCGGCCGCACATGGTTGCGGCCTACCCCTTACGTATTGGTTAATCTTGAAAGGCAGGGAGGAACGGTTTTGCGCTAAGGTTTGGTCACCATGAGACCAAAGGTACCCGTACCGCCTGCGGTATTAAATGCTCGAACAGTGATGGTCACCGTTCCCGTGCCTGTCGCCGTAAAAGTATACGGTGTTGTATATCCGCTGTCGATGGTAGTAGCATTCGCTCCTTGCCCTGATGCGCTAACTACTATATCCAGGGTTCGCGTGCCACTACAGCTAACACCACAATAAGCATCATCCCACCAAATTGAGTATGTTTTGCCTGCAACAACCGTTGTAGTATAAAGCTGGGTAGCGAGAGCTGTAGCATTTGTAAACGATAGATTTGCAAATTCGTTTGCCTTTATCCCGTACACCCCGGTCGATGTTCCGGGGTTATTTACAGTAATCAATACAGTATCAGTCGCTGTAGCCTTAAATCTTTGAACCGCAGAATTTAAGTAGGCGCTGTCAATATTGGTAAATATCGCGGTACCTGAGCTAAAATAAGAAGCGCTTACGGTAACATTTGCAGTGGTGGTTCCGCTGCCAGAGACTGAGTCATCCCACCATATATTATAAATATTGTTGGCGGTTGCCGCAAGTTTAAACGTTTGCAAAGAACCCGGCAGAATACCATGTTTGATATAGCCGTCACTGCCGCTATAGGTTGTCGTAGTTAAAGCAATACCTGAAGGCTCTGCTAATGAAGCAATTTCATCTGCGCTTAATACCTTGCCATAAATTTTAAAATCATCCAGATTACCATTTAAATAAAAAAGATCCCCTGGTTCATATCCCAGATAAATTGTCCCATTTAAAACAGTGTCCCAGGTACTTGCAACAGTACTGGATCCTAAGAGCGCGCCGTTCTCATAAATAGCAGCAGTATTCGTTCCATCGTAGGTTGTACACACATGCGTCCATTCCGAAGTTCGCGGATTTCCAATTTGGTAATTTGCGCTCCAGCCGACATGAAAATATTGACTTGCCCATAAATCTAAAGCATACAATTGATTCGTTATATTTGTTCCATAATTGAAAATTCCCTGAGATGTCGCTGCATTTCCAGTTTTCAGCCATGTACAAACCGTTCTTGGCGCCTTCCCGCCTGTAGTTTGTGCAGCCGTACGCCCCGGTAAGTTCGTATCCGGGGCATAGATATAGTCGTCAGTTCCGTCAAATTTATACGTCGCTGAGCCGTTATTAAAACGATCCACGTCAAGAGTTGCTGCTGATAACGAACCACCAGTTCTCGAGGGAATTGTACCGTGTTTTTGAAAAATCGTTGCATCGGTAATATCCCCATCCATTGGATAATACCGTACCAGCCCTTCAGGCACTTGTGTACCAAGTCGTTTGATCTCTCGATTTGTCAATGGTCTTTCATACATACGAACTTCGGAAATTTTACCGTTAAAATAATAAATACCCCCGCCAGCCGCTGCCCCTATGGTTGTGCTATTGGGTATCCCCATGGTAGCCGTTGCGTTTGTACCAACCGATATTCCATTGATAAACAGTTCCCAGGTTCCGGCATTGTTTCTTAAGGCAATATGCGTCCATTTATTTATAGGAATAGCCGTGCTTGTGATTATATAAGCATTTGTGCTGGTATACACACCGATATTGCCGCCTGTCTTAAAAAAAATAGCAACATTGTATGATGAGCCATTTTCTAAAATCGCTTGAAAAACAGTACTCGCAGGGTTAACCCAAATTGAATAAGTAAAATTACTGGTTTTTATAGATACCGGCGAAGCTGTTTTAATATATTGATTTATTCCGTTAAATGAATATGCCCCGTTTGCTGTACCATTTTCATCAATAGCCGGCGTTGGAGCATTGTAGATCGTCGCGTCTTTAAAATTACCGCTGAAATCTTTTGCCGTTGCGGCGCCTGCGTCATCAAAGGTAAATTGAGCTGCGAGTTGATTAGAGATGCTTCGGATTGCGCCATTATTTGCATCGGCAAAGTATATGACGTCTCCATTATCGCTGACGAGAATACTGCCGTTAGAATTATAACGGGCATCATCTGCAGCGCCAATTACATTACCCGTAAAACCAGAACCGTTACTGATCGTACTGACGATTCCCGTAGTCAGGTTTAATACGCGCAAAGACTGATTATTGTCAACAATTAAAAGTTTGTTTTGGTACACTGTCAACGAAAAGGGACCATTCAGTTGCGCCTGCAATGCCACCCCGTCTTTAAGTCCAGCAACACCGGAACCGGCAACCGTAGTTACCGCATTGGTCGTCAGATCGACTTTTCGAATTCTATGATTGCTTGCATCGGCAACATACGCTGCATTGTTGATGGAATCCACTGTTATGGCATGCGGTTGATTGAACTGTGCCAAAGTACCAGTCGCGTTATCAGCATATCCCAAAACACCTGTACCGGCAATGGTAGATAGCTGGCCTGTTGTTAAATTTATTTTTCGTACTTTATGAAAGTTGTATTCTTCGAAAACAAGATTATTACCCCACATATCGATGCCTACAGGCCCGCCCACTGTACCTAAAAGGGAATTTGCATTGTCAGTACTTGTATTTGTTCCGGTGCCTGCCAGCGTAGTTACCGCGCCCGTCGTTATGTTGATTTTTCGTATGTAATTTCCGGAATATTCTGCCACATAAAGATTTGACCCGTCTGTTGTTATACTTCGCGGATCATTAAAGTATGCAGCTGCTCCTGTCCCATCGACATGCCCTGCCAGACCGCTTCCGGCAACTAGGGCGACTGCTTTTGTAGTTAAGTTAACAGATTTAACCTGGTGTGTACCTTGCACGGTAAAATATAAAACATTACCGACTTTTGCCAGCCCAAAAACAGTGCCTTGACCTGTCACAAGATCACTGGTATAAAGCGAATCTGTCGTCATTGGTCGGTTACCTGTCGGGTTTGATGGCGCAATCGTACGCGCGTATTGATAGCCTGATACACAATTAACATTGAGAATTTTATCCGCTGAGGCTATAGTACCCCAGGCATTGTCGGTAAATGAACAAATGCTTGCCGGTGTAATGCCCGGCTGGGTTGTCGCTACGTTAAACGAAACCGCATTGGCTAACCTGGCGGTAAATGTCAGAGT
>JAOUFE010000039.1 GCA_029858425.1 Spirochaetia bacterium
AAAGTGGTCTTTTTTGCCCGGCGGGCAGTGGATTCAAAAAGTATTTTTTCCACAGATGCAAAAGAGGGGCATATTCGGGGATAAAGACAGAAATTTGATACTGGGGCTTTCCACCGGAGGCAGAGGTGTTGCCCTGTTAAGTCTGCAAAATCCGGGAACATTTAAGGCGGGAGCCTCGCTTTCCGGGGACTATGACCAGATTAGAATGACTCACGATAATTTAATGAAGGCGCTATATGGCGATTATGAAAGATTTTCCAGGCGCTGGCAAAGCCTGGACAATCCCGAAACAGAAGCGCAAAAAAATCGCTGGAAGATGCCCATATATATTGGACACGGGAAAAAAGACAAAGTGGTACCTTTTGAGCAAAGCAGACTTTTTTATGAAACATTAAAGCAAAAAAATCCTGGTATACAGGTAATCTTTAGCCAACCAGAAAATGCTGGCCATGATTTTCCCTTCTGGAATTCACAATTAAAGGGAGTATTTGATTTTTTTGAAAGATTCTTAACTCTTTAAAACTTCCCGGAGACGTTTTTTGGTTGCAGAATCAGATTTGCTAATCGAATCAATCAGCCTGTTTATATCCATACTGTTTTTTTTGGTCGAAATGTCATATATTCTTTCTTCCTGACGGGCAATCCTTTGGAGAGCATAGCCAACTGCCCCAAGAGAAGCAGGAATCCATAGTCCAATAAACCACATGAGTTGATCAAAACGTTTATCGACCTGTTCGAATCGTTTATCAATTTGTTCAAACCGCTTGTCCATTTGATCCAATATTATCCGGATATCATCTTTTGTAGCTGGTTCGGCTGTTAGTGGAATATACATTGCGAGGACAAGAACTGTCGATATAAACCATTTCATAATGGAAAGATAATATCAAAGATTGCATCGGTCAAGAAAAAATAAAAAATCTGTAAATCTGTACCGGGCGAATTCATTTTACAGAATGCCCATAATATGAAAGCGGCAGATTTTTTTCAAATAGAAGAAGGTACGAAATATCTGGAAATATTCAAGGGGGCAACCTTTGTAGTGAAATATGGAGGCGCTGCTCTGGAAGAAACCGGGATGATGAATTATTTTCTGGAAGATGTTGCCGAAATGAAAAAACGGGGAATCAATATTATTCTGGTTCATGGCGGAGGCAAAATGCTGTCCGAAGAAATGAAGAAAAAAAATCTTCCGGTGGTATTTGAAAACGGGATGCGAAAAACTTCTGCCGAAGCTGCAGAACTTGCGCAGGAGGTATTTGCCCAATTAAATAAAAAAATATGTCAAACACTTGCCCAAACAGGATGCGAAGCTTTGCCGCTTTCCAGAGGTAAGGCAATACGCGCAAAACTACTGGATTCCAGGGATACTGAAAACCGAATTGGAGAAGTGGTTTCGATCGATGCCGGCTTGATCGATACGCACTACATTCCCGTGATTTCCTCGATTGGACAAAGCGTAGATAAAAATATCCCCGAAGGATCATTTTTAAATATTAATGCCGATTTGTTGGCTGTCAGCGTTGCAGAATCCGTACGGGCAAAGAAGCTGATTTTTATTTCTGATGTAAATGGAATTTATCTGGATCATACAAACCCGGATACCCGGTTGAGCCATGTTACGGAAACCAGAATTATGGAGTTGATTAACGAGGGCGTTTTGCATGGAGGAATGAAGCTGAAAGTGGAAATGGCCTTAAAAGCCTTGAAATGCGGAGTAGATAAAATTCATTTTATTGATGGTAGAATTCAGCATTCTCTTATGTATGAAATTTTTACAGAAAAAGGAATTGGAACCGAGATCGTTCATAATGAGCTCTGAATACATGAATCGCGCTTTTCAGGAAGCATTTAAAATGGCAAATGAAGCCTTTGAGCATAACGAGGTTCCGGTTGGTTCCGTTATTTTGCGCGACCAGACAATAATTGCGGCGCAAAGAAACAGGATCATTGAAAGAAAAGATCCAACAGCCCATGCTGAAATTCTCGCGATTCAGGATGCCGCGAATTTCATGCGAAATGAGAGGCTGGTGGATTGTGAATTATTTACCACGCTGGAACCATGCGCGATGTGTACGGGAGCCATTATTATGGCGCGGATACCGCGAGTTTATTTTTTACTGTTGGATGAAAAATTGCCGGGATTGCGCGCAGTTTTATCCCTGCCAGGCCACAACCATGTTCCCCTGTGGAGCCATGAACTTCGTCCGGATATACTATCTTCGGAGTTGCTAAAAAATTTTTTTCGCCAGAGACGCTCTTAAAAAAACATGTCTCGACAGGCAGGCATGACCGATATTGTATAAATATTCCATTTTTTAAGTTATGTACTATTATTTTCAAAAATATTTTTCGAAAATATTACTCTTTATTTTATTTTGTTTTGTCTCTTCTGCAAATGCAGAAAGTTTAAAGTTTAAAAACATTAAAGGCAGGCAATATTTGTCTTTTGATGAATTAAAAAAAAACATACAAAATGCCCAATTTTCGTGGAATCCTTTATTACTAACGGCACAAATCAAACATGAAAAAAATGAAGTTCGTTTTCAGGTGGATTCTTCATTTTATATAAGCAATGGAGATCAGTATTCCCTGGAATATCCGCCTGTTTTTGATTCCGGCAATCTATACATACCGTCAGCGCTGGCCGAAGAACTGTTTACCGGACTTGGTTTGCCGGTTCATTATAGCTTCCAGAAGAAAAAAGTTCAGGTAAAGTCAGAAAAATCTGGAAACACTCCAAATGGAAGTCTTGACTTTATCATGATTGACCCGGGGCATGGAGGAAAAGATCCGGGAGCATTTGGCGTATCTGGCGTAAAAGAAAAGGACATAACTTTTGAAGTATCCCGCTATTTGCAGAATTATCTAAAGAAAGAGTTCCCCCTGTTGAAAATATATATAACGCGCGACAGGGACAGTTTTATTCCGCTTGAACGCAGATCGGACATGGCAAACACAAAGCTGAAAGGAAATTCATTTGGATTGTTTATCAGCATTCATTGCAACTCGGCTTTGCAGAAAAGCGTTCATGGATTTGAAATCTTTTATCTTGCCCAGAATCCTGGCTCAGATGAAGATCGAAAGGTTATGATGCGCGAAAATGACATCGTTAGCTCCGGAGATCCGGATATTGGAACGATTGAATCGTACTTGTTGAATTCTCAGATTCTTGCCGAAAGTAAAGTGCTTGCCAGACAATTAAACAGAACGCTTATGACGGAATATGGCAATATGATCGTTTCGAGAGGAGTGCGAAGAGCCGATTTTCGGGTTTTAAGAAAAGCTTTGATGCCGGCTGTTTTGCTTGAAATTGGCTATATTTCCAATGACCATGAGGTACAGGTACTCCAGTCGGAAGCATTTAAAAAAAATCTTGCATCGTCATTGTCAAAAGGCATTAAAAATTTTATAAAATATCGACCGGTGATTTAATTTATGGATAAATTTTTAAACAAAGTATTGGAAAAATATATATCGTTAAAGACAATATTCATTCATTATTTAAAAAAAAATGAAACTGAAAAGGTAATGTATTTTAGAATATTTTTCCTGTTCCTGTGGATAGACATGGTTTCCATATTTGTTTTATCAAAAGTCGATCTTGTTCATATTTTAAATCCTTTAAAGTTTTTATCGATGTCCCCGAAAGATACCCGGCCTGAAATTACTTTATTTTTCCCTGGATCGATTGAAGAGCTGCACGAAAAAACAGGCTCTATGGAAAAAACCCGGCTGGTAGAGCTGCGCCAGAAAACAGAGATAGTGGATGATTATAGCCTGATGGATAAAGAGTTCCGGATTGTTAAAAGCGCCCGGAGTATCCTTCAGCAGCTTGCAATGGCTCCCGATAACATCAGGGGAGTACGGGCCATTAAAGATGATATGCTCGTAAAAAATGTATGGTTTTATAATGGAAGACTGATTGTACATCTTGACAAAAGCCGGTTAAGGGAGTATGATGACAATCAAAGGTCGCTTACCGTGTCCTGCATCAGAAAATCTCTTCAGGCAAACCTGGGCGCATTTACCGAAATTGAAATTGTTACTCAATAGCCGTACCCCGGCGTCTGGCTAAAATCATCGAATAACCTGTTGGAAGCCAAAATAAAATATTGATTAGCAGAAATATTTTAAAAGGCCATAAGCCAACGATGCTGTAAATGGAATGACTTTTATCCGGTATTGGAATATCGTATATTCGATAGTCTTTCGTATAACTTTCGGTCGGGTTGTGTATCCTGCCGGTTGTGTCAATGTAGGCGCTTATACCGGAGTTTGTGGCCCGTATAATGGGCAGCCTCAATTCAATGGCGCGAATCGATGAAGCTTTTATATGCTGGTCAACTTCGGTGGTCTGGCCAAACCATGTGTCATTGGTGATGTTTACGACAAGCTGCGCATTTTTGCCGCTTTCCTGAAAAAAATCGAGGGTAAAATCCGGAGGTAAAAGTTCATAGCAAATAGACGGAAGAATATGCATGGAATTTATATATAATGTTTTTTTCTCATTACCGCTTGTAAAACCCCCAATTTCCGGAACCAGTTTGTATAAACCAGGGAAGAAGTTGCCTAACGGGATAAATTCTCCAAACGGTAGTAACCGGATTTTGTGATAATAGCCAATGCGGCTTTCATCGGCTCCCAGTAGCCATAAGTTATTAAAAAAACGATTTCTTAATCCGGTTTGTTCTACATAGATATCATTGATAATCATGGCAGTTTTATATTTTTTTTGAATGTTGCTGATCGTTTTTGAAAATTCCCCTGGAGCCTGAAAACTCAGGAAAGGCACTGAGCTTTCAGGCCAGATAACCAGTTCGGGCTGGTTATTTTCAATTGCGCTTTTTTTTAGCATATTTATTGTTTGATTTTCAATAGATTTTAAAATATCCATGAGTTGCTCGTATATGGACTTCATGGATTCAAATCCGAGCGGCGCGTTGCCCTGAACCAGGGCAATTTTTCTTTTTTCGTAGTGTTCATTTGTATTTTCCCAGTAGCGCATGGATACGAATCCATAAATATGCGCGCAAACAAGAATGAACGAAACAACGATAAGGTTTACATTTTTATAAAGCAAACTGTATTTCCATCTTGATTTATTTTCAAGTACAAGAATTATAATATCATAAATCAACAGGTTTGTTAGAAACCATAAAAGAGAAACTCCATAAATTCCAAAAAGATCTGCGGTTTGCAATAAATACATATCGCCGCCTGCGCTGTTGGCTCCAAGGGCATGAAAAAGTTGCCATCCGGAAAATTCGCTGAGACCCCAGAAAAATGTCCATGAAATATATTTATTTTTAATAATTTTAAAAAAACGGGCATTTGAATTTTCAGGTATATTTTTCCAGATTTTAATTAAAATCAGAAAAAAAAGATACCGCGAACAACTGATTAACGTAAACAACAGGAAAATAATCATTGCCAGAATCCAGGGGATATGGCCATAAATAGCAATTGTGTAAACGAGCCAATAGGCGATAAAAATATTAAAAGACAGCGTAATGAACCAGGAAAGAAAAAAAGTGTGTTTCAAATTATAATTTGTTTTCCCGATAATATAAAAAACGGGTATTAACGCCAAAAAACCAAATGGCCACAAGTTAAAAGGGGGAAACGAGAGGCCTGTCAGCGCTCCAAAACATATCAAGGCCGCTGTTATTTTTGCTTTGCTCATTTTTCCTCTTTATCTTTGTATAAAAGAATGTGTTTTTCTGCAATACTGTCGTCAGGGAAAGTATTGTCTTTTCCGGATATTATTTTTTGAACCTCGCTGCAAACAATTTTACCGCGTTCCACTCCCCATTGATCAAAACTGTCGATTTGCCACAAAATGCCGGAAACAAAAGTTTTATGTTCATACATGGCCAAAAGTTGACCAAGCGTTTCCGGATTCCATTTTTTCAGGAATATATGCGTGCACGGTCGCTTCCCGTTTATTTCCCGGAAAGGAGGCAGCGGTTCCCGGGACGTGCTCGTATGGCCGTATGTCATTGTATGAGATTGCGCAACGAGGTTTGAAAATAAAAAATCATACATGCCTGTATGCATGATTTGATCCGGGGCTTGCAAAATTCCAATAAAGTCCATATGAAAAAAATGTGTTCCCTGATGCAGCGCCTGAAAGTATGAATGCTGGGATCCTGTACCGGTGCCTCCAATGACAGGTACAGCGGTAGGATGTCGAATTGGTTCTCCGGAAATATTGCAGGATTTCCCATTGGATTCCATCACCAGTTGCTGTAGATAATCGGGTAGAAGTTTCAGACGTTCTGTATATGGATTTACAGAAAAAAATTCAGAACGAAAGAAGTGTATGTACCAGAAATCCAAAAGCGCTGTAATAACAGGAATGTTTTGCAGGCTTGGGCGGATAAAAAAATGTTCATCCATTTCGGCTGCGCCCTTAAGTAGCCTCGTAAAACCTTCATAGCCAAGAAATAACGAAATAATCAGACCCACCGCAGACCACAGAGAGTAGCGTCCGCCAATGGTATCAGGAAAAGATAAAAAATTTTCCGGATGGATATTTAATATTTCCGGAGCGGATGTATTGGCGGATATGGCAATAAACCGGTTTTTATAATCGATTCCCTTTTGGGATAGATCCGCTATGATCCGGTCGGTCAGGATTTTTGTTTCGGGAGTTTTAAAACTTTTGGAGACAACAATAAACAATGTCTTTTCCAACTGGAGTTTGCTCATAATGCGCTTATACTGGTATGGGTCAACGCTGGCCAAAAAAAATATTTCAGGGGATGTCTTTGACTTGAATTCATCAAGGGCATCTACACATAATCTCGGTCCAAGATCGGAACCGCCAATGCCGATATGAACCACATATGCAATGTCTCCGGAAAGAGTGTCCGATTTGGTTTTGCTGTGAATTGATTCGGTGAGAATTTTAATTTTTTGAAGACTGTTTCCGATATCAGTAGAGACTGACGGGTTTCCTTTGAAAAAATTTCCGGATGAATTTCTTGGGGCGATATGGTCGGCGCTTTTATTTTCTGTTATGTTTACAACCTGACCGGAAAAAAGTTTTTCTCTGCTCGTTGAGAAGTTCCGGCTTTCAAGCAGGTTTCCCAGAAGGTTCATCGTGGAGCTTTCAATCAGGTTCCGCCTGATATCCACCAGCAGACGCCCGCTGTCGATAATCCAGTCTTCAGAACCGGAGCGCGAATCTATGATCTGGCGAATGTTTTTATTCTTGATAGAAATAAAATGCTTGCTGATTTCCAGAAGCTGGTTATTTTCAAAAGAATTCTCGTCGGGTATCATTTTGCAAAAGTATAACCAACTCTGACTGCGCCCCAGTGTTGTCCACGAAATAAAAATGGAACGGACAGGTCGTTTATGAAATCTCCCCGGTCCCTTGGATACATTTGAATCAGATATTTTTCTCTCGTATTTTTGGCAGCCTGTTGACCGATTGGATCATTGAAAATTCTTTTCGTGCGGTTTAAATCCTGTTCATGAATATTTTCTGTACTTCCCGTAAATGTATATTTCCGGTTGTGAGTCGGGCAATACCCATGATTATCAACAAGGGCAAAGTAATCAATTCTTGGATCTCTGGTTAGATACTTTTCCTGAACAGCGGAAATATGTTCATCGGTAAACCTGTCAAAGTCAGAACGAAACTTGGGCGGTGTAAACCCGCTGATCGGCGTATATTTTCTGCTGAATAGATCCTGTTCGGTAATTTGGCCGTTTTGAATACCTTCTTCAAAAACCTTTGAACATTCTTCCAGAAATTCATGGGCGTATTTAATAAAAATTTCAATGGGGTTTTCAACTCTTTCATCAAATTTCAACCGGTCTGTAATTTTTCGCATTGCATCAGACTGTAATTCCAGAGTGTCGGTAAAACTGTATATTCCCTCCACATCGGAAGCGCTCTCCTGGATAAAACGGGTAATGGAATCTATGTAGATATTAATATCAGATGCCCGAGAGGATTGCTGTTTGGCGATAATCGTGATTTCATGTACCTGATCATTTAAATATTCAACTGCGTCCAGAATCAAGTGGAGATCTTCAAGCACTTCGATGGAACTTTGAATAATTTTTTTTGCCTGACTCGATTCTTTGGGAACGACCTCTTTTGCAATGTTTGTCGATGTCTGGATCGATTCAATCATATCGATAACGTTTTTTGTAGACTTTTGCGTAATTTCGGCCAGTTTGCCGATTTCCGCAGCAACAACGGCAAAACTATGCCCTTCTGATCCCGCTCTCGCAGCTTCGATTGTAGCGTTGAGGGCAAGAAGATTTGTCTGATCTGCAATATTCTCAATGCTCCCTACAATTTCGCTGATTTTCCCGGTAGAACTGCTGAGGTTTCCTATCAGGTTTGTTGTTTTATCCATTGTTCCCAAAAGCTTGGAAATTTCATTTTCCATATTATGCAGCATTTGCTGACCCACCATGGCAGATTCTATGGCGCGTTCCGACATGCTTTTTATGATTCCAACATTTTTATTTATTCTGTCAAAAAAGTCGCTTAACTCCACGCATGACAGCATAATCTCATGGGACTGATTGACCTGACCGCGCAAACGCCCTCCGTTTATGCCAATTAAATCATTGATGAAAACCGAATCTTTTTCTATGCGGTCTATTATAGTTTTAATAAATGCAATATCGGATATTAAAATTTTCTCTCCAGACGAATCGATTGTATTCTGAATTGAAGAGGTCTCTTTTTTCTCCAAATATTCATCAGCGGGTTTAAAGGGAATCAGGAAAAGACATATATTGGTAATGGCTCCATAAACAAAATTCAAAACAAGGAGCCACTTTATTTCGTTTAAAGCCAGTTTATCGGAAATCTCAAAATATATTAACCCTAAATAAAAACCGGTTGTGATAACCATGCTGAGGTACAGCGGCGCGGGTTTTCTGTAAACCAGAAGAACCGAAAGATTTAGCAGAAAAAACAGGTTTGCATATACATTGTATTCCGACAGCAGAACAACTGCAATGGCAAAAAGCGAAAGAAGGGGAGTAATCAGCCAGTAGCTTTTCAAAATCAAGGAGAAAAAAGAATTTTTTGAAACATAAAGAGACTTGTCGATGTCTGTTTTTTGACTGTATTTTTCGATGCCTAAACCGGATGCTTTATTCATATCTGCTTTCTAAGTATCGGATTTTTGCGATCATGATTAAAGGTATATTCCCAAAAACATTCAATTTGTACAGTTTTTCGAGAATAGTCTGGAGAAAAAAGCCGATAATATTTTAGCCCCGGAACAGCCCATGAAATATTCTATTATTCGCGTACAGAAATTTATGACTATGGTACTGGCTCTGCATATTCTTCTATTACTGAGCTTTGCTTATACAACTCAAAACCAGGAATTGGCCTATGTCATCGGGGGAATGTCCTTGTTTGTATTTTTATCTGTTATTCTGGCACAGGAAAAACGGTCGTTTCTGATTATATGGTTTTCAACTTTATGTCTTACCGGACTTTCTTTGTCAGCGCTTGTCTTGCTGCACGGGAATTCATTTTATATCATTTATCATCTTTTTTTGCCGACAATTTTTCTTTTATATTTTCGCAAAGGTCCCATTTATTTTTACGGAATTGTTTCAGGGGCATTTTTTATAATTTTGTATTTTTTTAACGACCGGATACAAATTTATCCAGAAAAAATTTCATTGTTCATGATTTATTTACTGGCGACAATTTCTTTTTTTACATCGGTTTCGATTGTGTTTGTAATGACAAAACTTTCAAAATATGTCAACTTTGCAGGTACTGATGAAGTAAAAAAAGTTGACATATCTCTTTTTCTGGAGCCTGAAGAATTGCCGTACATTTTTTATTTAAAAGCAATCGGAGACAATATTACTTCTACGGCAGATGAAGTTCGTCATACCGTGGAGCGTAATATTGACAACATAAAGAGAGAAAAAAGCCGTCTGGGAAAAATTGTTGAGGTAGCCCTCATAATACAAAAAGCCTTTAATACTACGAAGGGGTCGGTTGACGTGACGAAAAATATAATCGAAACTACAATGAAAGCATCCCTTGTTGGGGAAACCAAGGTTTCGGATATTATGGAGATGGTGAATCGAATGATAAAATTTGTCGATATCACCCGGAAAAGCATATATGATCTGACGGCTGCTACCAAAAAAGTAGAAGGGGTTATCGGCTCGATCGATAAAATTGCAAATCAAACCAGATTGCTTTCGTTAAATGCTTCCATTGAAGGCGCTCGTTTCCATGACAAACAGATCGGTTTTGCAATGGTTTCCAAGGAAGTAAAGGAGCTGTCGGCTCTTACCCACCTTTCGGTGCAGGATATTACGAACACCATGCGCGACATTCATAACAAAACCAGATCAGTTCAGGAAATTATCAGCAAGGAAGGAGAGGAAGCCATGGAGGGGTTTGAGGTTGCCAAGCTTGGGGAACAATCCATCAAGTATGTGGTTCGAATGCTTCAGGCAATACAATCGCAGATAGTGGATATTTCCGAAGAGCTGGATGTGAACCGGGATATCGCAGATAAAATTGTTGATAACTTTAATATTATTCAAACTTTTATCAACGAAAATTTTGCTAGAATGGAAGAGCTTGCCCAAACCAGCAGCGATATGCGCATTCAGGGAGAGCATCTTGGTAAAATTATTCATGCCCGTCGAATAAACGAAATGCTGGCAAAACAAAATGACAGGGTATACGGGTTGTTGACCCGTTTTGCGCGGGATTTTGAGATTGCTCTTGAGCATGAAATTCGAAGGGGTATTGTGGAAGAAAAAACGCTCTTTATGAGAGAGTATAGTCACGTCTCGCGGGAAGGATTGGAACGATACAAGAGCGGCTATGATTCTTTTTTTGAAACGAGCATTCAAAAATTAATCGATCATTATATGAATTTGAATTCTGATTTTAAATACTTTGTGGTTATGGACAATGAAGGCTATGTTCCTCTCGTGAACTCTATTAATCTTAAAAACAAAACGCCAGATGAAGAGTTAAAAATAGAAATTATTAACAAGCCGGGCGTTATTCTCCAGGATTTTGTAAGCAAATACGCCATAAAAAGCGAGGCTTTGTATTCATTACAATGTATACAAACAAAAGAGGAGCCTGTGATGGACATGTCGCTTCAGCTCCATTACAAGGATAGAGTCTGGGGCGTGGTTCGAGCCGGATTTTGCTATTCATAACTTAAGGATTCAGGAAAAAGGAACCGATAATATTAAGGAAATACTCGCAAAAAACCGGAAAGCAGATTACTCATGGAAACAATTAAAATACAATACAGATTTAAATTTTCCGACAATGAAAAAAAGGATTATGAAATTAATCTAGACCCGGTTTCAATTACCTATATAAACAATAATCCGGATTTCAAGCCCGAGTGGTCTCGTCTTGGATTTCATCAATGCCGGAATTGTCCGTTAAGTACTGAGTCAATTGATTACTGTCCTGTAGCGGTAAATTTGTCGTCATTTGTGGAGTTTTTTAAAGACGAGATTTCATATGAAGAAGCTCTTATTCTTGTTCGAACTGAAGAACGATTTAGCAGTAAAAAAATTTCCCTTCAGGAAGGATTGTATTCCATTTACGGTCTTATCATGTCCACCAGCGATTGTCCAAACATGAATTTTTTAAAGCCTATGGCCAGATTCCATATGCCTTTTGCATCCATGGAAGAAACTGTTTTTCGGGCAGTTTCCACATACCTTTTGGAGCAATATTTTTCCCACAAAAAGGGCGGTAGCGTAGATTTACTGCTCGGAGGTCTTTTAAGCAGGTACAAAGAAGTTGAAGTGGTAAACATTGGAATTTCGGATCGCTTGAAGGCCGTGACCAGCGGCGATGCCGACAGAAATGCGCTTTCCCTCCTGGACTCTCTGGCGCAGGTTCTGTTTTTTGAGCTGGAAAAAAGTCTGGAAAGCCTTGAATATTTATTTAAAATTCCATCAAAGTATGGATAAATATTCGACTCTCTATTTGCATTTGTCACCGCATGAGCCTTGGTAGAAACACGCATTTTAATACATTTTGATGGAGGTGTCTCAAAAGTCGAAAGTTAACCACGGAGGCGCGGAGAACACGGAGTTTTTGATGAACTAACGCCTGGAAAAAATGCCTTCATTTTGGTCGACACCGTGCCTGTGAATTAAATTATTTACCATGGATCTACTTGAAGATATTGCACAGGAACATCAACTCTTTGATCGCGCCGCTGGATCATTGCTGGCGTTGACGGATGAATGGATAAAAAATAACGACCTTGAGACAAGAAAAGAAGCAGAAAAATTTTGTAATTTTTTTGAAAAGGTTATGATTCAATTTCATACGCCCAAGGAAGAAAAACTTGTTTTTCCATTTCTGGAAAAGCTGAATATCCCGCGGGACAAGGGTCCATTGTTTTATTACGAACTGGAACATAAAGAACAGATTAAGAGCATTGAAACCATTCGATCGTATACCCAAAAAAATGTGTTTACCGAAGATGAAAAAGGAGAGTTGAAAAAACTGGCAGAAAAATTTTGCAGCGAGATATGGGAACACATCGACAAGGAAGATAGTGTGCTGATGTCCGAGGTAAAAGAGCGTATTCGGGGATCTCTTCTGATGGATTTAAATACAGAATATCAAAATTATCTTGCTGCCAATCAAGTTGACGAGGGACTGACGACAGAAATTGGGCTATTGATAAAAAAGTATCCTCCGGTTGAAATGCTTCCGGATGTATTCAGGGGCGACGGATGTATGAGCTGCCGCCATTTTGGAGAAGGATGCCAGGGTATTGAGCACGAGTGGTGGACAGAACACGAATGGGAGGATTTTTTTGCCAGAAACAACCGGGATTAGTATAAAGACAAGAAGGTTGTATTCATGAGTACTGACTCAGTTCCTGATAAATATTTTTTTCCCCCTGCGGGAGGAAAAAAACAAACTTGCCGAATCAGGTCAGAAATGATGGTGTATTTTATTTTTTTTGTCTTTTCATGTATTCATGTCAATGAAAATCTATACAATGTCAAGCGTCAGAAAAAAAAAACAGATTTTCATCACGTGGCCATAGTGTTTTCAGCGCCGGAAGGAAAACACATCGTTTTTGGCGATTTATCGGTGAGATACAATTCCGGCTATAAAAGAGAAACTGCTGTTGAATACTTGCAAAAAAAAGCGGCAGAATATGGCGCCGATGGAATTATTTTAAATCCGGTCAGGAGACAGGAAGATAAATGGAGCGTTTCCAACTCATCAAAGGATCAACAACCGGTAAACATGTCGGTGGATTCGTATACCCTGAGTGGGGTTATGTATCAATACCTTGAATAAAAATGTTTTGCGAGCCTTTTGCGTCTCCTGTTTTCCCAATAACTTCTGCGCCGTATTTTTCCAGAATATTCCGCTCACTTTCAGAAGCAACAGCGATCATCCCAATACCCATATTAAAAGCATGATACATGTCGGAAGGAGCTATATATTTGCCCAGAATCTCATAGATCGGTTTTGAAAAAATTTCGGGTTTTTCAATTATGGCAGATACGCCGGGGGGTAATACTCGCGCAAGATTTTCGTAAATTCCCCCGCCGGTAATGTGAGCCAATGCTTTGATGCGGGACTGTTTTGTCAATTCCGGCATAAAGTCATAAATTCTGGTTGGCATTAAAATGTTATTTAAAACCCATTCCCGATTGTCCAGAAGACTGGAATAATATGCAGGATCTTCTTCTTTTATTTTTTTTAGTACTTTGCGAACCAGGGAAAAACCGTTGCTGTGGAGTCCGGACGATGCAAATCCAAAAACAAGATCTCCGGGTTTAATTTCGTCAAGACGGGGAAGCGTAAATTCAGGCTCTACAATGCCGACAATAAATCCAGCCAGATCAAAATCGTCATCTTTCATAACTCCGGGATGCTCGGCGGTTTCGCCTCCGAGAAGGGCAATGGAGGTTTTTTCACAGGCGCCAGAAATGCTTTGAATTACGGGGTAGTACCAGCTTTGGTCCAGTTTTCCGCAGGAGACATAGTCAAGGAAAAAAAGGGGAGTGGCTCCAACGCAGTAGATATCGTTGATGCACATGGCAACAAGGTCATAACCCAATCCGTCAAAATATTGAAACTGTTTTGCCAGTTCAATCTTTGTACCAACGCCGTCGGTAGAGGCGACAAGATGTCCTCCCTTGAGGGAGTTTCGGGTGTTAAATATTCCGGCAAATCCGCCAAAGTTGTCGATCACCGTACCATGGGCAGATTTTTTATGAGTGGCAATAATGCTGGTTTTTAAATCTTTAAGATAACTCTGGGCTTTAAGGGTATCTACTCCCGCATCTTTATAATCCATCAGGGTACTTTCCTGGGATTTAATACATCCAGACCATCAGTTTTTAGCTGCTGGTAAAATTTTTTAGCGGCGTCTTTCGTTTCAAAATCGCCTACCCAGACAAAGTTCCATTTGCCTTGTTTTCCCAGAAATCCGTTGACATTATATTTATCTTCGAGTTCCTCACGGTATTTTTCAGCATAGCGAAGATTTTTAAATGCTCCGGTTCGAATTGTGTAATTTTGCGGGCGGTCGCCATCTGTAAAAATAATGTCGCTTTTTTCGGATACTTTTTCGATATTTTCCTTTGAATCATCTTCTTCCGCAGAATTTTCGTCGTTTTTGCTGTTGTTGGTTTCTGCGTTCGCAACGGAAGTCTCCGGGGCATCTTCAATAAGCTCGACCTCAACGCGGGCAGATTTTTTGTCAGCAAATCCAAGCGCGCGCGCTGCATCAAAACTTACTTTAATAACATATGCTTCATCATCAGGGCCATGTTCCGTTATTTTCACCAGTTTCTTTTTGCCATTTTCCAGGTTTCGGACAAGTACCAGAGATCCAGTTTTGAAGTTCCGGTGGGCGCCCGTAAACAAATCTGGTTGGGGTACTTTTTCGGACGATGGTTTTCCCTGTATTTCCGCAAACTTCGCCGCATAGCCTCGCGAGATGTCGGAAGAATTTTCGGTGGAGGGATTGTTTTTCATGGAACTGGAGTTTTTTACATTGGCGGGTTTGCTTTTTTCAGGCGCCGTTTTTTCAGGTTTGTCTTCCGGAAAAAACTCATCGTTTATATCTCCTTTGGAAGTCCGGTTGGTTTTGGAGTCGAAGCTGCCGCAGTATGCAGCCAGAAGCGCGAATAAAATAATCAAAAATCTGGCAAATATCCTCATATATTCATATTCGGCGTTTTTAAAAGAAATTAAAGCGTTTTATCGGGAAAAGAAAGAAACATAGGCGCTGACTCAGTCCACAGTTAATATTTTTTTGCTCCCGCGGAGGGCAAAAAAATAAACTTACCGGAGTAAGTCAGTACTCATGGGAAAAAATGGGGGTTGCTTGAGAAGAAATATCCCGTAGATAATTCTTGTTTTCATGCAGCCCCATTTATTTAAATGGCAAGAATTACCATCTATTGGAGTTTTGTCTTTGATTGTTGTTCACAGGTTTTTTTGGTTTAGCTTCATTAACAATGATTTCTCTGCTATTTAACTCTATGCCGTTTAGTTCAGAAATTGCTTTTACACCGCTTTCTTTGCTGCCCATCTCAACAAAAGCAAACCCTTTTGGTTGATTGGTGAATTTGTCGGTAATGATATTAATGGAAACGATGTCTCCGAATTTGGAGAAAGCGTTTCTTAATTCTGTTTCCGTAATGGAATACGACAAATTTCCTACATATATATTCATTTTGTACCTCTACATGATTATTTTAGATTAAGTATTTCGACTGAAAAAAAAGATTCATTAAGTCTTAGATTAAAAAAGAATGTAATCGCATTTATCCCAATAGAACATCTTATCCGAGGGTCATTTAATTTAAGTTGTTTCATTTGTATATCACATATTTTAGAAAAAAAAATGTTTGTCTTTTTTTGACGGGTTCGGGCATGAACCTAACTGTGCTCATCAGGGGGCAAGTCTGCCCCCTGAACCTGTACGGAACGGGCATGCCCGTTCGTACAGGTTCACCCCCTCACAGAAAAAACAGGTTTTGGTGGCACGTTATTTGCACTATTATATTCAAGATGAAAACAACAAGTCAGAGAAACCCGGAGCTTCAGGTTTTTTGGGTTCTCTGTAATCCATGGAGGATAAAATGAGACAAATAGCGATTTATGGAAAAGGGGGGATTGGTAAATCAACCACCACCCAGAATACGGTAGCGGCGATGGCCGAAATGGGAAAAAAGGTGATGATCGTAGGTTGCGATCCCAAAGCGGATTCTACGAGATTGATTTTGCATTCCAAATGTCAGTCAACGGTTATGGAGCTTGCGCGAGACCGCGGTTCCGTAGAAGATCTTGTTCTGGAAGATGTATTGCTTACGGGGTATCGGGACATTAAATGCGCCGAAAGCGGAGGCCCGGAGCCAGGAGTTGGTTGCGCGGGAAGAGGTGTCATTACCGCGATTAATTTTCTGGAAGAAAATGGCGCCTATGATACTGGTCTGGATATGGTATTCTATGATGTTCTTGGCGACGTGGTTTGTGGCGGTTTTGCCATGCCGATACGCGAAGGCAAGGCGCAGGAAATTTATATTGTGACCTCGGGCGAAATGATGGCCATGTATGCAGCCAATAACATTGCCAAAGGCATATTAAAGTATGCTTCAACTGGAAAGGTTAGACTGGCGGGATTGATCTGCAATTCACGGCAGGTAGATAAAGAGTACGAACTCATTGAGGCTCTTGCAGAAAGGCTGGGTACCCAGATGATTCACTTTATACCGAGGGACAACGTGGTTCAAAGAGCCGAGTTAAGAAGGCAGACCGTTATTGAATATTCGCCGGAAGTGGCACAGGCGCAGGAATATCGGGATCTGGCAAAAAAGATTTACGAAAACAAAAACTTCGTAATCCCCACCCCGCTGGAAATGGAAGAACTGGAAGACCTTCTGGTGAAATACGGATTTCTTTCGGCAGAAGAAGTCGCTGAAACTGTTCCGGAGGAAGTTGCGGAAACCGTAGCGTAAATGCAAACAACGACGTTTGCCAAAGGCGACGTCGTATGTTATTTGCGCGTATTGCTTAATCAGGGAGAAACATATGTTAACAATTGAAGAGGGAAAAAAGATCATTGAAGAGGTGTTGGAGGCCTATCCTGAAAAAACAAAACTCAAAAGGGAAAAGCATCTGGCCGTTCACGAGGAGGCCTGCTCCACCTGCGGCGTAAAGTCGAATGTAAAATCGGCTCCAGGAGTGATGACTGCAAGGGGCTGTGCTTATGCCGGTTCCAAGGGCGTGGTTTGGGGACCAATAAAAGATGTGGTCCATATTTCTCACGGGCCGGTTGGTTGCGGTCACTATAGCTGGAGTACTCGAAGAAATCTGGCCGATGGAATTGTCGGCGTGAACAATTTTGTTCCATTTCACTTTACTTCGGATTTTCAGGAAAGGGATATTGTTTTTGGCGGAGATAAAAAGCTTGAAAAAATTATCCATGAGATAAATGGATTGTTTCCGTTAAATAACGGACTATCGATTCAAAGCGAATGTCCCGTTGGTTTGATCGGAGACGATATTGAAGCCGTAGCAAAAAAAACAACCAAAGATATCGGCAAGCCTGTTGTCCCCGTTCGCTGCGAGGGGTTTCGCGGCGTCAGTCAGTCGCTTGGCCATCACATTGCCAATGACGCCATTCGAGACCACATTATCGGAACCAAAAAACTGGATAACAAGACAAAGTATGATATTGCCTTGATTGGCGACTATAATATTGGAGGCGATGCCTGGGAGGCAAAAAAACTTCTCGAAGAAGTTGGCTTGAAGGTTCGGTCAATCTGGAGCGGTGATGCGACACTTGAGATGCTGCAAACTGCTCCCGATGTAAAGCTCAATGTTATTCATTGCTATCGAAGCATGAACTACATTTGCCGGCACATGGAAGAAACGTACGGAATTCCCTGGGTGGAGATCAATTTGTTTGGCCCAACCAAAGTTGCCGAAAGTCTTCGCAAACTGGGCGAATTGTTTGATGATCACATTAAAGCCAATGTCGAAAAAGCCATTGAGAAAAACATGATAGCGATGGAAAAGACCATCGAAAAATATAAACCTCGAGTGGGCGGCAAAAAAGTGATGCTTTATGTGGGCGGGCTCAGACCGCGCCATACAATTGGAGCCTTTGAAGATCTCGGTATGGAAGTTGTCGGAACCGGTTACGAATTTGGTCATAAAGACGATTACGAAAGAACCAAAGACTATATCAAAGACGGCGTCATCATTTATGACGACGTTACGGCTTACGAGTTTGAGGAATTCGTAAAAAAAATTAATCCTGATCTTGTGGCCTCCGGAATCAAAGAGAAATATGTATTTCAAAAAATGGGCAAACCGTTTCGGCAAATGCATTCCTGGGATTATTCCGGACCTTATCACGGATGGGGCGGTTTTGAAATATTTTCGAGAGATATGGACATGGCATTAAACAGCCCAACATGGCAGTTGGTTACGCCAAAATGGCGACAGGCGGGCAAATAATCGAGGTTGTCTGAAAAGTAACAGAAAATAAAAAGAATCCACGGATAAACACGGACAATGAAAAAATCAGGTAAAAGTCCGTGTGAATCCCTGGTTAATTAAAATACAGGAATAAATTATGACAAAAACAGTAGAAGAAGTAAAAGAATGGATCAATACAGAAGAATATAAAGAATTAAACTTCAAGCGCGAAGCGGTGGTTATTAATCCTCCCAAGGCATGTCAGCCTCTGGGCGCGATTTTTGCCGCATCGGGTTTTGAAAAAACTCTGCCGTATGTTCATGGGTCGCAGGGATGCACTGCGTATTTTAGAAGCAATTTATCGCGGCATTACCGGGAACCGTTTTCTACGGTATCCGATTCCATGACCGAAGATGCGGCGGTTTTTGGCGGTTTAAACAACATTATTGAAGGTTTGCGGAATGCCCATGTGCTTTATCAACCATCTTTAATTGCCATGTCCACATCTTGCATGGCCGAGGTAATCGGGGATGACTTGAATGCTTTTATTGGTCAGGCCAGAGAGAAAGGCTCGATACCGGAAGATTTGCCCATACCGTTTGCGCATACTCCAAGCTTTGTTGGATCGCATATAACGGGCTATGACAGCATGTTAAAAGCCATTCTTGAAAACCTGCATAAGCGTCAAAAAAAAACCACTTCCGTGAAGGGTTCAGAAAGGACATCGTTGATTAATATCATACCTGGTTTTGATCCGCATGTGGCCAATATCAGAGAGATACAGTATATGCTGGGTATAATGGGTATTAAAAATTTGATCCTGGCGGACAACTCCGATGTTCTGGATTCCCCTTTAACCGGGGAGTACGCAATGTATACCGGAGGAACGCCTCTGGAGGATGCCATAGACGCCTCAAAAAATCATGGAACCATTGCCCTTCAGAAAAATTCTACGATGAATACCATCAAGTATATTCAGGAAGAATGGGAAAATCATCCCGCGTTTAATATGTACCCTCCAATGGGAATAAAATTAACCGACGATTTTGTTGAAAAAATCTCTGATCTTGCCGGGATTTCGGTCAGCAAGGAGTTGGAGAAATATCGCGGGCGGGCTGTTGATGCAGCTACGGATGCGCATCAGTACATTCACGGCAAGCGGTTTGCCGTATTTGGCGATCCAGACGAGGTTTACGGTATTGTCTCGTTTCTTCTGGAAATGGGAGGCGAGCCAATTCATGTATTGACCGCTACCGGCAGCAAAACCTTTAAAAGAGAAATGGAATTGCTTTTGGCTTCGAGTCCGCACGGTCAGGGGGCGAAGTTATATGCCGGATTTGATTTGTGGCATATGAGAAGCCTGCTTATGACCGATCCGGTGGATATGATGATTGGCGATTCTCATGGTAAATGGGCAGCGCGCGATGCAAATATTCCTCTAATTAGAATTGGATACCCCATTGTGGACAGAGTGAATATGCATAGATATCCCGTGATTGGTTATCAGGGCGCGATAAACATGATTACATGGATTGTAAATGCCTTTCTGGAGGAGTTGGACCGCAACAGCGACGACGCTCATTTTGAGCTTTTAAGATGATAGGGGATGTCAAGAAAGAAAAAAATATCACCACACGGAGCGCACGGAGAAAATACGAAATAAATGCCTTTTCAGGCGTTAGTTCATCAAAAACTCCGTGCATCCTGATGGCATGCGCAGGCTTTGCCTAACGCACCCGCGCCTCCGTGGTGAACTTTCGACTTTTTAGACAACCCCTATCATCTTGACCAAAAGGAGAATTATGAATAAAGTGGAAAAAATTGCCTTCGATCAACCCGGATGTGCGCATAATGCTTCGGAACATAAAAAATGTGTGCATAAACCATCCGGAGGCGAGAGCTGCGCTTTTGACGGGGCGTATATAGTTTTAAA
>JAOUFE010000040.1 GCA_029858425.1 Spirochaetia bacterium
AAACTGGCTTTTTGCTGGAAGCCCGCGAGGCGCCCACGCAAGCTGTGCAATATTCTCCATAATTCAAACGGCAAAACTCAATGGCCTGGAACCTTATTGGTACCTCAGATATTTGTTTGAAAAATTACCATCTGCAAATACAGAACAATTGAAAACAGTTGCACCCCATCGTATTGAATTAACCGCTTTTAAAAAAAGTGGCGAAAATTGACGCTTACATATGACCGCAGAGATGCTGACCGTTGTGTGCTCGATCTCGATCCCTCAACTCACAGGTTTAAAGTCAGTTAATTTCATCGAGTCGATTCGTAACATATAATAACAGACTCATACGCGAGTACAAACCATATTCGGCTTGTTTAAAGTACACAGCCTGGGGCATGGCGTCGATGTCGGTAGAAACTTCGCTTAGCCGGGGAAGCGGATGCATAATGATAATGTCGTCGCGGCATGTTTTCAGAAATTTTTTATTGATAACATACAGGTTTTTAAAATTTTCGTATGTGGCGTGTTCTAAAAAACGTTCTTCCTGGATGCGGGTGATATAACCCACATCGCATTCTCTCAGGGCTTCAATGTCGCTGGTTTCCGTAAAGGTAATTTTGGCCTTATTCAACTCTTCTATGTATTTCTCCGGTAGACCAATTTCTGGCGGGCTGATAAAAACAAAAGATGCCTGGTATTTGGAAAGAAGTTTGATCAGAGAATGAATGGTGCGCCCGTATTTAATGTCGCCCACAAAACCAACAACGATTTTTTTTCCCTGAATGTTTTTATATGCAGAAATGGTGTAAAGATCCAGTATTGCCTGGGTAGGATGTTCGCCGGCTCCGTCGCCAGCATTGATAACGGGAATGGATATGCTTTTGGCTGCCACCAGAGAGGCTCCTTCTACCGGATGCCGGATGGCGCAAATGTCCGCATAGGATTCCAGAACCTTGAGCGTATCAAAAAGCGTTTCGCCTTTGGCCAGAGAAGAAAACTGCATTCCAACTGCAGTAATGACCTGTCCCCCCAGCCGGTGCATGGCAGATTCAAAAGACAGGCGCGTTCGGGTGGACGGTTCAAAAAACATCGTCGCCAGAATGTGTTCTTTTAGAACATGTAGCTGTTTTCTGGTTTTCAGCAGGTCTTCAATCTGCCTGGTTTTTTCAAGGATAAGATCAAGGTCTTTTCTGGAAAACTGGTCAGCCGTTAATATTGATTTGACGCCCATGCGCCAAACTATGTCTCCTTATTCGACTGCCAACTTTTTTTCTGTCGGCAGCCGGATATTTAAAAGACAGAGGTTATGTTTTCATTATTTTAAAGGCCACATCCAGTACGACCTGCCACTCCACGACCTTCCCCTGCTCATTGATTTTTCCGTGTTGTTCTTTGACCTCAAACCAGTTTAAGCCCTTTAACGAATGACTTGCTTCTGTAATTGCGCTTTGAACCGCATCTTCGAAACTTGTGGCCGAAGTCCCCACCAACCGGATCATTTTATATGTTGAACTCATGGTAACATGATATATTAAAAAGCATCGTTTAGCCATTTTTTAGGAATATATTGAAAGGGGTGGCCGACAACCATGTGGCGGCCAGGGGAAAGACCTTTCCCCTTTAAACCATAAATTTTTTCGAACGCACGTTGCGGTGGTATGCGACGGAAAATCTGTGCGCCTCGTCGCGCGCCAGACGCAAGATCAACATACCGGGCGAATTTTTATCCATATGAATGGAGCGGTTATTTTCAGTAACAATGGTCTCTTCTTTTTTTGCCAGAGAAACAATCTGTACATTTACCTTTGTTTCCGAGCGGGCGCGCAGCGCGGCGTTAAGCTGGGTGATGCCCCCGTCAATTACGATCAGATCGGGGATCTCTGCGGTTTTTTCCGAAAAGGCCCGCATTCTTCGCGAGAGTACTTCATAGATCATGGCGGGATCATCGGGAGTATTTTTGGTCGCGATTTTGTATTTTCGGTAGCCCGCCTTGTAGGGGATTCCGTTTTTTAATGCTACCCCGCACCCAACGGCGCTGGTTCCCTGGATATTGGAGATGTCGTAACACTCAATCATTTCGGGTAATTTCGGCAGCCCCAGAAAATTTTGAATTTGTTTCAGACCAAAACGCGAATTGCGTATTTTTTCCGATAAAATTCTTTCGCGCAGACTGAGCCGGGCATTATTTTCGGCCATTTCAATCAATGATTTTTTGTCTGTAAGGCGCGGGTCGCTTTTTTCGGAAACAATGGTTACGTCGCGATAAAACTTCTCGCCCAGAAATTTTTCCCATTCGGTATGTGTGTTGAGCGGCGTATTGATAAAAATTATGGGCGGAATTTCGGTTAATTTTAAATAGTATTCTCTTAAAAAGGTTTCAATAAATTCTGAATGAAATTCGCTGTTTTGCGATTGTTCCCCGTCAGCTCCGGGGGTTTCCGCCAGAGCGTACGATCCTTTATTTATCAAGTTGCCGTTGCGAATTCGCAATAGCACAATTTGCGCATAATAATGATTTTCCGTGGTTGAGGTGTCTGTATTCTGGCCATCGAGACCCAGTACTTCGTCAACCTCGCTCTGGTTCATTCCCGACAATCCAACCACATCGTAGTTGTTATCGTCGATATCTTCATGTACATTTTGTCTGGAGTAAATCGCTTTTACATCGGAAATAATATCGCGGTAAACGGCCGCTTTTTCATAATCCATTTTTTGCGCATATTTGTTCATTTCGTTTTCAAGGTCGGGAATAACCTGATCGTTTTTTGCCTCCAGAAAATTTTTTATTTTTTCAATAATAATTCCGTAATCCTGCTGCGAAACTTTTTCAGCGCAGGGGGCAAGGCAAAGTCCAATGTGATAGTTCAGGCAGGGGCGTCGCGGCGTTTTGGCCGGCAAAGCCTGCTTGCGTTTTCTGATGGGGAAAATTTTTAAAATAAGCGCCATGATATTCCGCGCTGCGCCGGCATCCGAATACGGTCCAAAATAGGTATGTTTGGGATTTGTTTTTCTGCGCGTAATAATGAGGCGCGGAAAGGCTTCTCCGGTGGTCAGGCAAAGATATGGATAACGCTTGTCGTCTTTTAACCGGAGATTGTATGGAGGAGAATGTTGTTTAATAAGGTTGTTTTCAAGCAGTAGCGCCTCGAGCTCATTGCTGGTGACAATATATTCCAGGTCGCTTACCTTGGCCATGAGGTAGCGCGTTTTGTAATCGGCCATCTGAAAATACGAGCGAATACGATTGCGAAGGTTAATGGCCTTGCCCACATAAAGTACTTCTGCTTTTTGTGTTTCCGGATGGATTCTTTTCCATAGGTAGCATCCCGGTAAAGCCGGGATAGAGGCGACGCGATCATAAAGCGGCGCCAGATTTTCCGGAAGATTCATCATAGTATGCTGTTAATGTTAATAAAACGTTCCGGCAGCGGCAATTGAAAATCAAGCAATTCCTTTGTAACCGGGTGAATAAAACTCAAGCGGGTGGCCATTAAAAACAATCCGCCGTTTATGATTTGTTCCTTTTGAACGGAAAGTATGCTGGTTTTTGAGAGCCTTCGCAATACATGCGAATAAACGGTATCGCCCAGAACAGGATGTTCCATTTTTGCCATAGTGGCGCGTATCTGGTGCGTTCTGCCGGTTTGCAGGTTTATTTTAATTAATGAAAAGTACTTCGTTGTTTTTAAGGTAGTAAAGCTCATGCGGGCCGTTTTCCAGTTAGCATGGAGGGGAAAGTGTTCAAACAGCATTTTTTTTCTGTCCTTTGGATGCCGCCCAATAAATCCTTCGACAATCTGTTCTGAGGAGTTATCGAGCGGGTTCGTTACTCCCCAGACCCAGCCATGGTATTCTTTCAATACCTTTCTTTCGGAAAATTGGCTGGCCAGTTCAAAATGAGCGCGGTTGTCTTTGGCAATCACCATCAATCCTTCGGTTTCGCGATCCAGACGGTGCACAATACCGGGTCGCAATTTATCCGAGCCTTCCGATAGACGATCTATTTGAGCAAGCAGGACATGAACCAGCGTGTCTTCTCCTGTACCAGAACCAGGATGAACGGTCATTCCCGCTGGTTTGTGAATTATGGCCAGATGTCTGTCCTGAAATATTATGGGTACAGAAGTCTGGTGGTTGGCGTGCAGGTTGTATTCAGGCGAAGGCTCGTAATGGATTTTTACGGATTTTCCATGATCTTCCTTGTGAGATGATTTTTTACAAATTTCGTCATCAATGAAAACTTTACCATCTTTGATTAATTTTTGCGCAAGAGTTCTGGAAAAGTATTGAGGATATTTTTCAGAGATCGCCGTATCTATGCGTTGTCCCGGTTCCAGATCAAATTCAAGATGCACTTTATTATGCTTTTTGGGCGGGTTTGTTTTCCCTTTGTTTTGAATTTTTTTCTTCCCGGTAAAAGGAAATCAAAAGAATTACGGCTCCAAAAAAAATAAACATATCGGCCACATTGTATGTCGGCCATCGGTAAATTCCATATCCCATGTCGATAAAATCAACCACTCCAGGTCTGAAAAAACGGTCGGTAAAATTTCCAAGGGCTCCGCCCAGAACAAAGGAAATGGCGGTATTAAAAAAATTATCTTCATAGGGCGAGCGTAAATAGTAAACCAGCAGAAACAATATGGCCAGTCCCGACAAGACATGAAAAACCACGGCGTTGCCCTGAAAAATTCCAAAGACTCCGCCGGTATTGTACACCAGTCTGAACTGCCATATGTTGCCGATAACCGGGACAAATGTGCCGCCGGATAAATATTTTTCGGCTATGTATTTGGTAACAAGATCAAGCGTCCAGACAATGATGATAATACTCAACGCTTTTATGCTGACTTTTTTCATGCTTACCCTATAAAAAATCAGACTCAGGCGTTCAAGCTGGTTTACGCAAAAATTTATGGACAAATTTTTTCCGGGGTAATCTCAAAAACACATTTTGGCTGTTGTTGTTCATTCTGATCCCAGTACCTGTAATCTACTTTGCCTAAAGTACAGTTTAAATCTTCGATTTTTTTGTGAATGCCGTCCCTGGAGCAAACAATTACAGAGAAATATTTTTCATTCACGGCTTTTACTTTTACTTTGTGGTTTGTAAAAAACGAGCTCACCTTTTCCTGATTCGGGTAATTTTCTTTTAACAATTTTTCATATTGTACCTCGTTAAAAGAAGCGGGTACTTTCATATCCGGAAGGTAACCTGTTATTTTTTTGGAAAAATCAGAAACAAGCACTTCTACCTGCGAATAGTCTATCAGGATTTTTTCGATCTTTTTTTCTTCAGGCGACCGGCATGTCTGATTTAAAAAAATGAGCAAGAATATTGTTAATATTGGACGCATGTTACACTCCTTTCCATAAATCGGGCTGATCTTCGTCGACCCCTGTATCCAGATTCCAGTTTTTAATGTATTTTGAGCAGTTGCCCGGATTTTTACCTTGAATATCCTGAAACAAGAGATCCCATATTTCGACCACCTTTGCGACAGCCTTGTCAAACCCGGCCTGTTTAAAATTGCCGGTACCGCCACCGGGCAAATTTGCTTTATTGTAAAACTTGTCTCTTTCCTGGGTGGAGATTTCGCTGGTATATTTGTATGCAAGATTGGCGGATTCCCCTATATGCCGGAATATGGGCGCTGGTCTTGCCGCTCCGGAAATAGTGGACATATAATTATTATGCCAGCCTGCCGGATTAATTTTATTAAAATGGGATGCAGCGGACGGATAGTTGTCCTGGAGACATTTTTTCCAGAAGTTTTGAAGCGCCGGATTCAACTGACTTCCGCCGACGGAGCAATTTTCTAACAGATCAGAGTATTCGGCATATCCCAGTTCCAGGTTTTTTATTTCGTGAAAAATTATGGCATCTTGAATCATCTCGCAATGCCGGTGTTCGCCGGAGTTAAAAATATAGGGTCCCACAATTGCATTGACGATGGGGTGGATTATCGCATCCGTGACAAGATGCGTGACATACCCCGCTATCCAGGGAATTAATACAGCCTGATCGGATTCCGGGGAGATACCAATATTTTTTACTGCGAGGCTGACGATTTTCCCCGTATTTTCATAATGCATACGATCGGCCCAGCTGTGCTCCTTGATGAAACCTGCTAAAAGTTCCGTCAGATATGGCAAATCCGGACTTACTGCGCCCAGCATCACAAAATGATTGTTTTTTAGCAGATATTGAAAATATGCATGTCGATTGCTTTTTTGAAAACAAGAATCCATTGCGTTTTCTACAACCATCCAGTGGGTAAATGTTCCAGCCATAACTACTCCTTGCCGCTCATATTTATACACCTCTTAAAGTAAGGCGATTTCTAATAATCTTGTTACATATAAATTACTTTTAATAAAAAGTCAACTTTTTAAGTGAAGTCGGAATGCGAACAAGAAATAGTTGATGAACTTGGTATGAACTGGTGTTCATGGCGCTTGGCAAAAACACGCTAATTTAAGCCATTCTGGCTGAATTTCGAAGTTCTTGCCAGACTCCATACCCAAGCTCACCAAATATAGATTTAGAAAATTGGAATTTTTTTTCCTCGAATAAAATAAATTTGCAATAAATCGCGTATGTCAATCGTCAACATATCAGACAGTATGGACGATGCAGGCTTAATGGCGGTTCAAAAGGAAAAAGCGGATATTCGATTTTTGTACCGCTCTTGTTATTTTTATAAAAGTTGTTTGCGTTTTCAGAGTGAAGCAGAATTCAGGATGATGAGCAGCGATTTTATTACACAAATTCCCCTGGATTGGTACTGGGTTTTCCTTCTCGTTAGTGTCTTTATTGAAAATATTTTTCCACCGTATCCGGGAGATACGGTGGTTGTATTTGCCGGTTACATTGCCGGAACCGGTCATTTGAAGCTTCCCTGGCTCATATTTGCCGTTGTTGTCGGCAATCTGGCGAGCGCGGCTGTTATGTATTATTTTGGTCTGGAAATAATCCAGTTTATGGTTCGCAAAATAAAAAACGAGGGGATCAAAAAGGTGTTTTCCCAGGAAAACCTGCAAAAAACGCATGGATGGTTTGAACGATACGGTTTCTGGACGGTTGTATTTTCCCGATTTTCTGCCGGGTTTCGGTTTTTTGTGGCCATCGCCGCCGGCATGGCGAGAATGCACATTGCCCTTTTTTTATTTGCCTTTTTAATTGCGACTGTTTTATGGAACGGCCTTCTGGTTTACGGCGGTTACGCGCTTGGCCATAACTGGGCACAGGTATTGCATTATCTGGAAATTTATAGCGGCATTGTCGGGGCGGTCATTGTTACAGCTCTTTTGTACCTGATTTACAGATTTTGGAAAAAACGCAGGGGGTAGCCGGCAACCTCGTGCCGGCGAGGGGGCGCGATTCATCCTTGTCCACAAGAAAAGCATTGCCCCCCTTTTTTATTTTTTTATTGAGGGTTTTCTGTTTGCAGTCGACAATTATTGTATACCTATCAAGGGGGATCATATGAAAAAAGGCTACGAGGAATATCAGGTAAACCAGGTTGAAACGGCAGATCCGAAACAGTTAGTGGTCATGCTGTATGAAGGCGCAATACGGTTTCTGGAAGAAGCGCTTTTAAATGTCGATAATTTTAAAAAATATGATCTGGTCAACACCAAAATTCTGCGAGCCCAGGATATTATTACCGAACTGATGGTTTCGCTGGATATGGATCGCGGCGGAGAAATTGCAGATAATCTCCTGAGTCTTTATGTGTACATGAAAAAAGAACTCCTTGAAGCAAACATGAAAAAAGACAGAGCCATGATTGAAAGGGTGTTGAAAATGCTGCGAGATTTAAACGTGGCCTGGCAGAAAATGGATGCGCGCCCTGTAAAAATGGATTTACCCGACCCCCAAAAAGCAGAAGTCAGAAAGGCGGGATTTATCTCCCTTGGTTAAACGTGCGGGTTAAATTTGCGCTGCCTTTTGAGACTCGTTGCCTATAAAATTTTTCAGATAGATTTTCTGGAGAAAAAAAATTACTCTCCCGATGATTGGGCGCATATTGACGCTTTGTTTAAAAGGGAAAATCGGTATGCCAGAACTGTCCGCATTGCCACGCCGGATTCTCCTTCTGAAAAAGCCATGTGGGCATACTACTGTCTGCTGGAGCAAATTGTATTGAATATCGTAAACGCTCATAAATCGGCTGTTGCCGAACAATGGAAAGCCCTCCGGCTTGGATCAGAATTCATTATCAAACCAGCGAGTAGTTTAGATGACGATCATACGAAACATAACCTTGTCGCCCTTTTTAAAATTCCGGCCGACAGGAATGGATCCCCGTAAATAATTTTCCGTTACTATTTGTGCTCTGCCGTCGTTAAGGGTGTCAATAATGGCCCGGTATGGATTCCCGCTGCTTTTTTCAATAAATTTGGTTTTTATTTTTTTTTGAATTTCCATGGCGGTTTTAATTCGTTCTTTGATTGTTTTGCCGTTTACTTCGAATATCTCTGCGTTGCTTTTGGATTGAATGATATTTTCTATTTTGCTGCCCGGTCTTTTTGAATAAGGGAAAAAATGAATATTGGCAAATAGCGCTGTTTCCATCATTTTCAGGGTTTCCATAAAGTCGTCTTCCGACTCGGAAGGAAATCCCGCCATAATATCGGTTCCAAGGTGAATATCAGGAATCACGGATCGCGCCAGATTTACCGCCTCAATGTATTTTTGAGGCGTATAGCTTCTGCCCATGAGTTTTAATATTTTAGCCGAACCGCTTTGAAGAGGCAAGTGCAGGAATGGGGCAAACTTTGTATTGGCCATAATGCTTAAGAGTTCTTCATTAACACATTCGGGTTCAATGGAGCTGATCCGGTAATAATAATCGCCGGGAATTTTAACGAGGATTCTTAACAGATCATTAAAATGGGCGCCATTCGACTGATAATGGCCAATGTTTATACCGGTTAATACAAGCTCATGAAATCCAGCCCGAATCAAGGCGGTTACTTCGTCGATTGTATCCTGTACGGTTCGGGAAGTGGCCTCGCCGCGCGCCATGGGGATTTTGCAGTACGAACATTTTTTGTTGCAACCATCCTGAATTTTTACATATGCTCGCGCGCTGGAAAGAGGGGTTTGTCGGGAGGTCGGGAAAAGGGTTGTTTTGGTTTTGATGTCTCTGCCGGCCATAAAATCAGGAATCATAAATTTGTTTTGATTGATAATGACAGTATCGACTTCTTTCATTCGTTTTAATGAGGATTCGTCGGTGGTTGCATAACAGCCGGTTACAATGATGTGGGCATCCGGATTCACGCTGCGCGCCTTGCGGATTGCCTGCCGGTTTTTCATGTCGGCTCGTCCGGTAACGGTACACGTATTGATGACGATAAAATCGGCGTCGGCCATGGATTCTGCCGCTTGGAGCCCATCGTTGGAGTTTTCCATCACCCTTGTTTCAAACTGGTTCAGGCGACACCCAAAATCCGTAAAAAAATATTTTTTAGGCGAACTCATGCTTGTGAAAATCAATTCAGGCTGGCGATATTGGTTTCGATAATTTTTTTAAATTCATCCACGAGGTCGGGAGTTTTCAGGGCTTTTTTATAATTTTCCAATGCCAGTTTTTTTAGATTGTCCGCTTTTTGTGGGTCGGTTTCCATGATGCTGTTGCGCCACCGCGCATAGATGTAGCCAAGAAGATTGTAAGCATACACATTGTTGTTGCGCATGGATAGCGCCCACTGCATGGCCAGTTCGGCTTTGTCAAAATTTTCAAGCAGCAACTGAGACCTTGCCTCCAGAGTCATAGCCTCTAATTTGTCCTTGATTCCTGTCTGGCTTTGGGCAAACGCGGCTTTGGCAAGCTGCGCATATTTCAGGGACTGGTCTGGAAAACCTTTTAGCAGTTCAAGTCTTGAGTATATATTGTAAAATTTTGAAGGAACTTCTACCTTGTATTTTTGCATGTAAAATAGAGCTGTCTGGAGAGTTCTTTCGGCGGACCAGTAATCTCGCTCATGCAGTTTCATCAGGGCATAGTCCATATACCCCTCGGGATTTTGAGGTTGGCTGAGTATGGCGATTTGAAAATGCGCCGTTGCTGAGTCGAAATTGCCCAGTTGCCAGTAATCATGGGCGGCCAGATACCGGAGCTTGTAATTATTCATATCCGATTTTATTACATGTCGAATATACTGGAGAGACTTTTCATATTCCTGTTTGTCAAATTGTTCCAGGGCATGTTGATAACATTTTTCAATATATTCCGGATTTGCATTTTCCATTTCCCGGGAGGTGTCTATGATATCTTCGCTGTAAATGGCGGTGCCCAGAAAAAGAAAAAATAATATCAACGCCGATGTTTTCATGGATTCCACGAAGAATGGGGAAATTGCCCTGTCAAGCCAATTGCGAATGGGCGAATATTGAAGTCGGCCCAAACCCAAACCAGACTTCCGGTTAAAAGGGTTTTCTTACAATTAGAAACATCTGGCACCTGGTTTCTTCAAAAATAATGTTGCATTTGCTGTTGGTTAAGTTCCGGGTCAGATCCAGAAAGTCTTCATGTGAGCGATAATAAAGCACCCAGTCGCCCCAGTAGTCCATATAGGTTTTTGTTGGATTATTTTCATGGTAGTTGCCTATAATCATGCGCCCGCCCGGCAAAAGCAGGGTATAAAGCTTTTCCAGAACGGCCTGCGCCACTCTCGGCGAAAGATAATCAAATAGCCCCATTGAATAAATAAAATGAAATTGTCCCCATTTCTCTTCCAGTAAGCGTATGCGCAGCATTGTGCGTACCGATTCATTGATAAATTGGTAGTTTATCTTTTCGCCAAAGCGATTTTCAATTCTCTTTATGCAATTGGCCGCTTCTCCCAGAGCTTCTTTATCCTGATCTAAAAGAGTAATTTTGTATTTTACGCAAAACGCCGGCGATATAATTATATTTTCGAGCTCTCGTGCCGGACCTGAAGCAACGGAAAGAAACTGGAATGAATTTGTGTCCGGCGCAAATTCTGCAACCGCCTCGTTAATCAAAGCGGGAATTATGGTTTTGCGATTGCGTACCGCCTGGGCAGATTTTGTTTCAATGGGATGTTTGTGCATGAGTTTTTCAAAAATCGTATTGCCTTCATACAAATTTCGGTAAATCATCGACATCATTTCCGAATCCCCGGCATACCCGCGAGGTTTGATATTGGTTCTGGTAAGGAACCTGGATTGCTTGATAAAATCCCAAACCTGGCGGCGGAAATAAAAAGCATGATTTTCCTGTTCTTCTTTTGTAAATCCGGCAGTCTCCAGTTTTAAAGTTTCCAGTTTTTTGTCAAAAAATGAAAAAAATTTTCGCCCCTCGGTTTCGATGATTGTCAACTGAGCCATTTTGAAAATTTGAGGCGGTTCATTTTGATATATCGTATCCAGCTCATCGAAATACTTGCAGTAAACGCGGAGGTCATAAGTTAAATCAGATGTGTATTTTCGAAACGATTCCTTGATTTTGTTTTTTTGAGCCATGACAATCGGAAGATTTTGAAAATAGGTTTCCAGATTGGCCATTCGTTTTAAAGCGAAAATATTGTAAAAATCGTGTACGTCAGAAACAAAGATGATTCTTCCGTGAAAATTTGGAACATGCGATTCATTAAAGAAAAGGCATTTTCCGAATTCAAATATATCATTTTCGACGATTAATGTGAACCTGTCAAATTCAAAGCTGTCCTTGAACCATCTTCGGTCATCAAAATTTATTAAAAGAGAATTTTTGGAGCCATATGCCGCGTGCAACGGGAATTCATTATCATTGACAAATATTTTGCCTTTATATAAATAATTTTCCATATATTAATGACCCTAATTCAGGCGCCTCTTATGTCGATGCGCAGATCGGTAGTCCGGAATATTTCCAGAGCAGTAAAGCTGAGTTCCTGCCATTTTTGATTTTTGTCATAAATAATTACGATAGCTCCGTTTGAATTCTTGAGACGATCCAGAACTTTGAGAATAGGGGTTATCGTAGAGGAATTCATGTACTCCAGACTTTTAAAATCCATTTTGATTTTTTTTTGCCTGTTTAGAATATCGCTAAACAGGGGAGTTAAGAAAAGAGATGGATCTCTTTCTGTACTTCGCCCGGTCCACCGGATTTCTATGTCTTCTGCCGATTCCTTTATTACAAGGCTCAGGTCTTTCATGTTTACGGTGTCATTGTAGTATTCGTTCATAAATTTTATAGTTTGTAGACTGCCGACATGGCTAAAATATCATTCTCATTGACATAAAAGTCAAGAATGGACTGTCCTTCATAAGCGATTCGCACCAGACCCAGTCCGCTTTCTCCGTCTTTCAGAGTTTTGGCAGAGACATGCTTTAGTTTTTCCATGTAGGCTTCGTACTGATTTTGAAAGCCGCGAATCCATTGAATATCTTCATCCAGTTTTTTTAACTCGTCATCATCAATATCCCTGATCTTGTTTTTTACTTCGATAATTACTTCTTTAGGGTAAATATCGGCTGTAATGTGAATCGAATTTGCTTCTCCCTGTGCTCCATATTTAATTGCATTTTCGGCAAGTTCGCTTGTGGTCATCACCATGGCATAGACCTGGTCTTTTTGAAAATTGTTTTTTTCCAGAAAACCTTCCACTTGCTCCCGGACTCCATCCAGCTCTTCCCACACCGGTTTAATCGTGATGCTCAGGGATTTTGACTGGGTCATAAAGCAACCCCTTTGATTTGCACACGATTATCATCTGTTTCAAAAATTTTTAATTCGCCCAGAAGTATTTCCTGCCAGCGTTCATTTTTGTTGTAGATTACATGAACTGATCCCCGCCCGTCGCGCGCCATTTTCAATATTTTTATGACAGGTATTATTGCCGAGGAATTCATAAATGAAAATTTCGTGAAATCGCATATCATTCTTTTAATCTCGCTGTAGCTTTTCATGTACAGTTCGCTTAATATTGGATCCAGAAATAATGAAGGGTTTTTCAAGGTGCATTTCCCAAGCCAGCTTATAGTGATTACATGATCAGATTTTTCAACCTGTATGGTTAAATCGCCTTCGTGGTAGGTCTCGATATTTTTCATTATGCCTGCCGTTCAATTAGTATAAAGCGTTGGGAGTCTTTTTCAAAAACAGTAAGCGCCGAGAAATTGGTTTTTTGCCAGGATATGGCGCCATTGTACTCTACGGTGAGACTGATTCCCGTATCCTTTAATTTTGCCCAAAATTTAATAATGGGCGAAACTGTTGCGCTGTTCATATATTCAAGATTAAAAAAATCAAGGAATATACTTTTTTTTTCCTGAATGGCATTTGCAAAAACCTCCTGCATAACCGGATTTAGAAAATCAGAGGGCGATTTTGCCTTGCTTTTCCCGGTAAACACTATTTTAATGTTTTCAGGGGATTCTTGAACCTCCAGAGACAAACTCAAATCTGGTGTCTGGTATTTTTGTGTAGCCACAGGCCAAAAATACAGGATCGCTACTCAATGACAATTACATAATTTCAAATCCTGAAAAAAGCTGGATAAGGCGTCTTTCTTCGGAAACACCACCCTATGGCGGTAGAATTTACGGTATATACATGGCTTGAAAAAGAAAATCGTATTCAGGAAGATAATTTTCGCAGATGGAGCCGCAGCCTTCAAAAAAAGGGCGAAACCTTTGAGGTCATTGTTTTTTACCATGACGGGAATTCTCCAGAAATCAGGGGAAAATATGAAAATTTGAGGTATTGGCGTTTGCATAAAGATATGCTTTCAGCCCAAACCGTATTAATGAACGAGGCTTTACGATACAGCCGCTCCGGTATACTGGTTTTCGTTTCACCGGGTGTTCTGGCGCGCAAGACAGACCTGTATCGCCTCGCAAATCTGGTGCGCCTTGACAATGCGATGGCCTGGCTGGATTTACGAAAAGGGTTTCTGGCTCAAAAAGAAAACGTGTTTTCTCATTATGCAAAAAAGATTGGCTGGTTTTTTATGGCTGGTCAACAGGAGTTGTATGCCCGGTTAAACGCTTCCTTCGATTTTTTAAATGCCTGTTTTTTTGCAATAAACCGGGAAAAGATAAATCAAATCTTTTCAGAATTACCGCAGGAAGAAAAAGCTGTGCTTTTAAATAGTGACAAGCCGGGGAAAGGGTATTTAAATTATTATTTTTTCCATCTTCTGAATAAATACCATGCTGGAATTTGCAATAATCAAAGATCCGGAAGTTATGATTTTACCATGGAAAAAAAGGGAGTTTTTTATTCCTATAAAAATACATACGCACTTGTCAGGTTAATGTTTGCGAGCGATAACTTTTACTTTCGCTTTAGCCCTTATCGCTTTTTGTTGCCAGTTATGCACCTTACACAGGGGATATTTTTTGTTTTAATCTGGTTTTACCCATGGAAGAGTATTGTCTTCGTCCTGTTTTACCTTATGCTTGCCTCGGGTCTGATGGTCAGTCTGTTTGTAAAAAAAAGACAATGGTCAGCGTTTTCTATGTTTGTATGGTTTTTTAGCTGGCTCATGGCTTGAAGGGCAGAAATGCTGGAAATCAGGGCATTTTATTTGTTTTCGGCGATGATGTGCGATGTGATGGGCAAAATTCTATAGGCAATGTACGTATTGGATGTAGCGGTTTCGCCGTATCGAACAAGATCAAAGCCCATTTTTTGAGATCGAAAGTACATGCTGTCTCTAAGTCTGCGGTCAATGTCTTTGGTGACATGCGCCTGGGCTTCGGAAATATCCTGATAAACCACCGGAACAATCAGCTCATTACGGTAGGCAAAAATATTTTCTTTTTCAATGGCAATAATCATTTTGATTTTATAGCCTGAGTATCCCGGATCCATATTATCGCTGAGCATATTACGTTATTTCCTATTATCGCATTATGACAGGGCTAATCTTGAAGCAATATGTTAAAAATTTATCATAAGACCATCAAATGCGGGTATTATATTTTCCGGAAATTCATCTGCCAGTTCCTGATGAAACTTTGCATCGGCAAGATGAGTAATATATCCTTTTTGGGCATTGAGTTTTTGAATGAGCTCAATGGCCTCATATATCGATAAATGGTTGGGATGGGGGTCGGGCAATGGAGCGCCCACCATCAAAATTTCAAGATCTTGAACAAAGCCAATGTATGCAGGATCCACCCATCGGAAGTCCGTCAGATACGCAAATTTACCGTTAAAAACATATCCCACAGAGTAAAAAGACCTGGATTCTATGTGCATTAGTTTGACCGGTTGTATCCGGTTTGTTCCGATGTGAAACTCGCTGAAATTTCCGGATTTGTCAAGCGGCAGATACAGAAAATTCAATTTTGGTTTTCCGAAATAATCCTTTGTATCATAAAAATACTGAAAACGGTCAATGATTTCCCTATGGGTATGTTCGTCGCTGTAACATGAAATTCCTTCAGGGTTCTTAAAACAAAGCGGCCGCAGGTCATCAAGACCACCAACATGATCGTAATGGGAATGCGTTAAGAGTACATGTGTGATATTGTTTATTCCCTGCGCGAGCATTTGCATTCTAAAGTCAGGGCCGGTATCTATAAGGAGCGGCGGATCGCCCTCCATATATATAGATGAACGAAGTCGTTTGTCTTTTGGATCCAGGGATAAATTTACCCCGGAGTTTTTTCCAAGCACCGGAACCCCGGATGATGTACCGCTGCCAAGAACCGTAATTTTCATAAAATGAAGCGGCGTCCTGAGCCAGATTCAGAAATAAACATGGGATAATGTATTGTCATTGTTCGTCTGGAGCATCTCCTGCTTCTTTTTGGGGGGATATTTTTCCAGTACTTGCAGGTTTACCTGCCATGAATCCATTTAAAAAATCTTCCATGTCTTGTTTGTATTGCGAATATAGCTCTTCCGTGGTAAAACCAATGATCTGTACAGATTTGTTGTCGCCAGAATAAATATAGTATACATAAATAAAGGAAGTGTTCTCCACATCTGCCTTTAAGTTCAGCATCAGAATTTTTGCATTATTTACCGTGCGCATTTCTTCACTCAAGATGCTCATTTTGGGGGAGGCGCGGCGGGCATTGTCAAGGACTATTTCTCTCAAGGTATTCAGGGGAACGGAGGCGGTTTCCGGCAACACTATGACAAAGGCATTTTTTTTTCTGTGCAAAAGACTGTACTCTGTCATGTCGTTCAGATTTTCGGACAAAATGTCCCATTTGTTTTTGTTGTAAAATATTTTATAGTCTGCCACTTTTCCCTGCAGGAATTCGTTTGCGGCCGAAGGGGTATGAAAGACTGTGCCGTTTGTTGGCGCATTTATATGAACATTTTTTTCTTCTTTGGCGTCTTTTTCGGCGGGGGCAAATTTCCATGTTCCGTTGGGATACAGCAGTATTTTGCGACCGCTTTCATTTATGCCGCGAACCGGCTCGGCGTCTGCGACGCCGGCTTTTTCGCCAGTTGTTTTCTCGGGTATAATGGATTTATGATTTTCGTTTGAAAAAAGCGGAGCGATGCCCCAAAGGGTGTGTACGATAATCAACCCCAACAACCCGCCATTATGATTCATGTAAGTGATTTGCCCAATTTGCAATTGCAATGTAAACAAAAAAAGAAAGCAAATCGCTTAACAAATAGCTTAAAAAGAAGCGTAAGTTTGCAAATAACAGGGACGAAAAGTACAAATAAATAAAAGCGTATTGCACCCAATCAGATAAGCTAATTTCATGGAGATATAAAGTCATTTTTTGAGGGGCTAAAAACGACTGGAAGGGCTACTTTTCAGTAAAACGAATAACTGTAATTTCTGCGAATTACTCTGGCATACCGGTATAAATATCATTGGCTGAAATTTGCAGTCCGGGCAGTAATTCGCTGTGCAGAAGCGCGGCAGTTTTTTTGTCCCGGACCGAGGCGCGATTAAGCCATACATGAATGCTCTTTTCAGCCGGATTTAATATCCAGTATTCTTTAACGCCATTCGATAAATACCGGGCGGCTTTGGCGCCAATGTCCCTTCCTTTCGTAGAATCAGAGAGTACCTCGCAAACCAGATCTGGCGTTCCATGAATATGCCCAACAATAATGTGCTTGTTTTTTTCCAGAATAAAAGAAATATCGGGTCTTAAAACGTCGCCGCCATCGGGAAGGAAAATATCCGTTGCAATCGTAACATATCCTGCCCCGTTTCCGATTACCCGGTTTTTTAAAATTCCCAAAAAACTGGCTGCGGCAAAACCATGTTCAAAAAATGCGCTGGGCTCATGTGCAATACTCCTTCAATCATATCATATTGAAAACCATCGTCTGGCAAATCAAGATATTCTTCGCGGGTTGCGCGGATGCCTTCATGGCGGGGGGTTCTTTTTTCGGCGGTAGATAATCATGATTTAATAATAAGTAACAGTTTCAGTACGTCAAATTTTTTTTAACTCATCCGGCGGGTTCAAAAGCCTGGGCATGAACCCAAATGCATATATACTTCTTGACCGGGCTTGTCTGAAAAGAAGAAAATCACCCGGGGAGCGGAGAATTTTTCCGGAAATGGCTAAATATTAAAAGCAATGCACAATCATCCTAATCACGAAAACGTAAAAAATATTGGTTTGGCGGTAATTTTAAATTTTTCCTTTACGCTGGTTGAAATTTACGGAGCCATGTGGACCAATTCGATGGCTATTTTTTCGGATGCGCTGCATGATCTGGGCGATACCGTGATTTTATCATTTTCGTATTTCAGCGAAAAATTTGCCCACAAAAATACTGCGGATGAGACCTACACATACGGCCTCTCCCGATTGCCATTGCTGAGCGCATTTGTAAGCTCTTTTATTTTGCTCTCCGGATCCGTATTTATTTTAATTGCCGCAGTACCCCGTATTTTACATCCGCAGGATGTACATGCAGACGGAATGATGTTGCTGGCCATTCCGGGAATACTGGTGAACTCTGCCGCGATTTTTCGCCTGAAAAAAAACACCGGTCTGAATTCCAGGGTTTTGTCGCTGCACCTTCTGGAAGATGTGCTGGGATGGGTCGCGGTTCTGATTACAGGCGCGGTAATGCATTTTTACTATCTGCCCGTGCTTGATCCGCTTTTAGGCGTTTTGGTTACCTTGTACATTCTGGCGATGGTTTTCGGGAGCATAAAAAAATCAATACTTTTGTTTATTCAAAAATCGCCGCAGGAAATAGATATTCAAGAAATCAAGGGAGAAATTCTTGATCTTGAAAATATCCTTGAAATTTGTGATTTTCATATATGGAGTCTCGACAGCATCCGCCATATTTTTACGGTGCATGTGCGCGTTCAAAAAAAAATGAGCGAAAAAACAATATCGACCATAAAGAATCACATTCGCAGAATCTTGAAGCGGCACGGGTCATTTCATTCCACCATTGAAATAGAATACTTTTTTGAATCCTGCGGCGATTCCTGCGGTTAGGGGGGATTGGGTTTTCCGCGCCATGTATTTTTCTTTCCCCCCTGGCGCACACACGGTTGTGCGCCACCCCCCGTTGAGTTAATCCGCAGCACAAAAGTTAGCGTGTTTTTGGGGCTGTCAAGAAAGAAGAAATATCGCCACGGAGACACGGTGCGCACGGAGAAAATGCGAAAAAATGCGGTTTCAGACGTTAGTTCATCAAAAACTCCGTGTTCTCCTCGCCTCCGTGGTGAACTTCCGACTTTTTGGACAAACCCAAAAACACGCATTTCATTGGATTTTGACGTGAATATCGAAGTTCTTGTCCAGGCTAGCATGTGCCCGGCAGGGGCTGTGCCACCCTTTTAACAATTGACAGGACAAGTCCGGGACGCAAATATTCTCCATGTACAATAAACTGAAGAAAGAGAACCTCGAAGCAAGAAAGGCAAAAAACACCGTAAAATCCAACCTTCTGGGAACGGTAATCGGCGAGGCGCAAACCATCGGAAAAAATGCCGGCAACCGGGATCCAAATGACGAAGAGGTCATGGGGGTGGTCAAAAAATTTATCAAGTCGCTGGACGAGGCTGCCGCTGCGCTTGAAAAAGCCGGACGGGATTTTTCCAAAGAAAAAGAAGAGCGATCCATTTTGGAGGCGTATTTGCCGGCGCAATTAAACGAGGAGCAGTTAAAAAAAACCGTCGCAGAAATTGTACAAACCCTGAGCGACAAATCGCCCCGAATGATGGGACAGGTGATGAGCATTTTAAAGGAAAAATATCCCAATCAATTTGACGGTAAAATGGCCAGCGCCGTTGTCAAACAAGCCCTCGGCCAAGCGGCCAGCCCTGAAAGCAGTAGCTTGCAAATTTAACTTACTTTACACAGGCCGCCGATTTTCAACTTTGTTTGGCAATGGCAACCGAAGGCAGATGGCTTGACAAACTCGAAAAAAAAATGGGCTGGCTGGCTCTCCACAATCTGGCGCTTTTTTTATCGGCAGTGCAGGGAATGGGATTTTTGGCCTACATGTCCAATCCGCTCATCATTGAAAAGATATCCCTGAATCCACAGGCGCTTCTGACCGGAGAGATCTGGAGGGTTTTAACATTTCTGGCCATTCCCCTTTATCCCGACATTCTCAGCATGTTTTTTGCGGTCTGGTTTTTGTATTTTTCCGTCAACGCCCTGGAACAACAATGGGGCGAATTTAAAACAACATTTTATGTATTTATTTCTATTGTTGTTACTGTTGCCTATTGTCTTTTTACGGGAATGGAAATTCAAAGTTTTAAATATATCGAGCTGACGATTATTATTGCCATGGCCACGCTCTATCCCGATATGCAAATCCTGTTGCTGTTTTTCCCCGTAAAAATGAAATATGTGGGATTGTTGTCTCTGGTCATTATGGGGCTGGAATTTTTTCAATCGGGGGCAATGGTTCGATTTTATATTGTGGCGGTCTTTACCAATTATTTTGTTTTTTTTGGCGGCTACGGAATAAATACGATGAGGCAGTCCTGGAGACGCTGGGATTACAAAAGAAAAACAAGACGCTAACTCAATATTTTATCGTATATTTCGTTTACCGCGCTCATGTCCGAATCGCTTATTTTCCATCCGCTTCCCGCGTTTAAAACCCCGGCCTGGATCTGATTCCTGGCGCCCACAATGGCCGCGCTGATACCGTCATGGTTCAATACCCATGCCACCGCAAAAGCGGCCAGGGATTTTTTGTATTTTTGGCAAAATGGTTTTATCTGCTCTATA
>JAOUFE010000160.1 GCA_029858425.1 Spirochaetia bacterium
TGCCTGTAAAATACGAACCTTCAATCTTTTCGCAAGCCCTAACATATTGATCGCGCCCAAGACAGATGTTTTTGTTGTTTGAATTGGATCATGCTGATAATGAACGGGACTTGCCGGACATGCCAAATTGTATATTTGATCAACTTCAACATATAAAGGGAAATTAATATCATGACGGATAACTTCAAATCCATGGTTGTCCAGGAGATGATCGACATTTTGTCTGCTGCCGGTAAAAAAATTATCAACGCAAATAACTTCATTGCCCTCATTGAGCAAGCGTTCACACAAATGACTACCCAGAAATCCCGCACCGCCTGTTACTAAAATACGTTTTTTCATAAAAATTTACCTTTTCCTGTTTGAATATATCCACGCCATAAAAAAAGAAATCAAGGCCGAAGAAAACTGATTTCTCATAAATGGCTCTGCAACAAATCCTGTAAAAAAAACAACAATCAACAGCACTGCCATTTTTTTATCCGGACTGCCCTTGTAAAAAAAATAAAAAATGGACAGAAAAAGCATCAGGCCAATCAGGCCTGTCTCCAAGAGGATTTGTAAATATTGATTGTGAACGTGATTGTTTGTAATCACATCCATGTTCGGCAAACGAGATGGAGAACGATCCGGCTTATCCTGCCAGTGATCTACAACGTTTTTAACGGCGTCCATGCTGTCCCCGATTCCGTATCCGGCAACTGGATTATTTTTTATAAGATCCAGGGCAATTCTCCAGGTTAATATCCTGTAGCCGATCGATGATTCATAAACATTTTCAACCTGGACATTAGCAATCTCATATCTTATGTCTAAAACTCTGCTTTGAAAGGTCTTATTAAACCGAAACTGCAGGTCAAAAAAAATAATAACAAAAATCAGCGATAAAATCAGAATGATCTTATGTTTTTTCCAGAAAAGAAGAGATACCAGAAACAGCAACGCAACCAGAAGAGCCAATTGCCCTGATCTTCCATCCTGAACAAATATCCAGATTCCGGAAACAACGACAAGGACTGCCCAGAGTATCAAGTCTTTCGCTGGCTTTTTCTCCCGGAATAATTCACGATTGTTTCGTAAATATACCAATCCAAAGATAATGGACCAGGCAAGAAACATACTGAAGTCCAGGCGATGCATGAAGACATTGGCCGCACCCTCCTGCCCAATTTGGATAATCCCAAAATAATTCAATAACGCAAGAAAAACAAGCAACACCAATCCTAAAGCAAAAGCGCGAACAGCCGGAATGAAAAAACGGGATTGCACGGACGTCAAAAAGATTGGAACCAATATCCAGTGTCCGTAATTTTTTATGCTTAAAACAGCTTTTCCATAATTATCTGTCCAGAGCAACGATAACAATTGAAATCCAACAAATGAACATATGGCTAAAAACAATTTATCCTTTTTTAAAATCTGCCATTTCCATTTCCACCTGCCCTCGGCAATCCAAAGTACTGGTATTATTCCAATAAAAATAGATATGCCCGATCTGGAAAATGGCAAAACAAAGGCAAACGCAATCAAAGCGTAATTCAGGAAAAGATTTATTTTGCCCGAATGGATACTGGATTGATCAAAGAAATTTTTATTGGCTTGCTGTTCCATTATATTTTTCAAAATATTTTTTCAATCAAAATGTTTAAATGAATTCCAGATCCGGGTAACGAGCTTGATTTGCCGTGACTTGCATTATTATCCAGGCTTAAGATGAAAAAAGCAGCCGGAACATGCATTTCTTCCAAGTGTGCGTTCATGCTATGAACGCACACTTGGCGTAAAGAAATAAACAAAATGATTTAAACCCCCAATTTCAATCATTTTGACTGAATTTTAAGTTCCTGTCCGGTTTCCTGTTGGCTTCCGGATTCCAGAAAATCTGATATATATTCCAGGTACTTATGATAATCTTTCAAGCAATCTCGAATCGAACCATGAAGGATCTTGCGATCAATGTCATTGTAATCATGCACAAGAATATTACGCAGTCCGGCGCTTTTTGCAATTTGTTCGGCGAAATCCTTTGGATAAATTCCCAATTCAGCCAGCATAAGAAATGTATCCCGATAAGCCAGCCGACTGGTTCTTTCTTTGCCGGTTGCCAGTTCGCTGATAAAATGCTCATTGGCATCAACGGCACGCATGACTATGCGTTCCACAATTCTTTCAACAGCGGCAAGTTTCATATCATCGTCTGTCAGCGATTCAAGAGTTTCATCTTTAAATCGCAGCAGCATGGAAAGGTCATCTGATATCAGATGAAGCTTTCGACGAACAAATTCGACTCTAACCATGAAGTTGTTCCGCAAGATATTTCATTTTTTTGGTAAATAAATTATTTTCGAGTTGAAATAAATCCGCCGAGTCTATAAAATCCCGGTAGGCGTACGCGCGATATTCATAATACAAATCAGGGTCGCCCCAGAGCAATACGGAATGATTCATAATTTCGTAGCGAAATAGCGGGTCTGCGCCCTCAAGCTGCACCAGATCCAAAACGTAATCCGGAAAAAGTTTTCCAACGATCTTAAAGCAATCCCAGAATTTATTTTTTGGACAACCCAGAACAGCCACATCCACATCGCTTTCCTCCGTCGGCGCAGGGCTTAACTTTGCCCGCGATCCGAATAAAACAATCAGCCTTAATTTCAGTTCTCCAGCCGCCGCATCCAGACGATCCCGATTGATGCCATACCTCGAAAAAATAGTTCCTGTGTTTTCTCGAATATACATTCGATGTGCCGCGCGCCTGCCTTTATTCAGGGGTGGCGCGCAACCGCGTGCGCGCCAGGGGACGCAAAAATTTACGCGGTCGGGATATCCAACCGTCCCCTCTTAAAAGATTCTATCGGCGATTATACCCCAATTTGATGGTACTCAAAACCGTGTTCCTGCATAATCGATAACTTATACTGATTCCTTCCGTCAAAAATCACGGGCGATTTTAACAGTTTTTTCATCTCGTCAAAATCGGGGCTGCGAAATTCCTTCCATTCGGTTATTAACAAAAGGGCGTCTGCATTTTTTAATGCCTCAAGTTTCTCATCACAATACATTACATCCTTATTTTCTTTCAGATAAATGCTCTCTGCTTCGTGCCGGGCTTTGGGGTCATATGCATGAATTTTAGCGCCCATTTTTGTCAGGGCGTTGATGATGACAATGGAACTGGCTTCGCGCATATCGTCGGTGTCCGGTTTAAAGGCAAGACCCCATACGGCAAAAGTCATACCCTTGAGATCCTTGCCGTATTTGGCCGTGACCTTGTTTACAAGTACCTTTTTTTGATCGTAATTTACGGCCTCGACTGCATCCAGTATTCGAGGCGAATATCCATGATCTTTGGCTGTCTTGACCAGAGCCTGAACGTCTTTTGGAAAACAGCTTCCGCCGTATCCGCAACCAGGATAAATAAAACTGTATCCTATGCGCGAATCGCTTCCAATTCCGGTTCTAACCTGATTCACGTCTGCGCCGACTCGTTCACAAATATTGGCAATTTCATTCATAAATGATATTTTTGTAGCAAGCATGGCGTTGGCCGCATATTTGGTCATTTCAGCGCTGGCAATATCCATTCCCATAAACCGGTCGTGATTTTTTAAAAAAGGAGAATAAAGCTCTTTCATCACCTGCATACTTTTTTCGCTGTCTGTTCCAATGACTACTCTGTCGGGATGCATAAAGTCATCAATCGCCGCCCCTTCTTTTAAAAACTCTGGATTGGACACCATAGAGAAAGAAATCTTTAAGTCGCGCTTGTCAAGCTGCGCCTGAATTGCCTGGCGTACCTTTTGCGCTGTGCCGACCGGAACCGTTGACTTATCGACGACAATTAACGGGCGCTCCATGTATGAGCCTATGGAATCCGCCACTTTTAAAACATATTGCAGATCAGCTCTTCCATCTTCACCCTGTGGAGTTCCTACTGCGATGAAAACTATTTCGCTGGTTTTCAGGGAATCTGCAAGCGATGTGGAAAAATGAAGCGTTTTTCTTTTCAGGTTTCCAAGCACCATGGTTTCCAGGCCTGGTTCATATATGGGAAGAATTCCTTTCCGGAGATTTTCGACTTTTCTTTCATCGACATCCATGCAGATAACGTCGTTGCCCATTTCTGCAAAGCAGGCGCCCGCAACAAGGCCTACATATCCCGACCCTACAATTAATACTTTCATAGTTTTAAATCTCCTGATTTTGGTTTATTAAGCGTTTATCCATAATTTTAAAGAATGGATTCAAAATAAGCAATGGTTTTTTTCAATCCCTCTTCGAGCTTTATCCCGGGGGTCCAGTTTAATTCTTTTTTGGCCAGAGCGATATCGGGTTGTCTTTGCTTTGGATCATCCGTTGGTAATGGATTCCGTGCAATCTTGCTCTTGGATCCAGTCATTTCAATAATTTTATTGGCCAGCTCCAGGATGGTAAATTCATCCGGATTGCCAATGTTTACCGGGCCCAAAAATGTTGGTCTTGAATTCATCATGAGAATCATACCGTTTACCAGATCATCCACATATGCAAAACTTCTTGTCTGCGAACCGTCGCCATAAATCGTAATATCTTTGTTTTGAAGCGCTTGAATAATAAAGTTTGAGACTACACGGCCATCATTTTGGTTCATTCGCGGGCCATAGGTATTAAAAATCCGGATTACTTTAATGGCAAGATTGTGCTGTTTGTGATAGTCAAAAAATAATGTTTCGGCGCATCGTTTTCCTTCATCATAGCACGAGCGCGGACCAACTGGATTTACCCTGCCCCAGTATGACTCTGTCTGCGGGTGTACCT
>JAOUFE010000161.1 GCA_029858425.1 Spirochaetia bacterium
TTCGAGCTCATGCCCAAGCCCAAGCCCCTCATTGCAACTGGATTATTGCCAAGGACAGCAAGCAAATATACATAATACCCGGTAAAGAATTTTATTACCACGGGTTCCATGGTGGCCAAAATTCAGTCCTGATGATTGAGACTGACGCTTTTTTGGGGATGTCAAGAAAGAAAAAAATATCACCACGGAGACACGACTTTTTAGACAGCCCCAAAAACGCGCATTTTAATACATTTTGATCTGATTATTGAGGTTCATGTCCATGCCCCATGCCTTAATTTTTTTCCAGTTTATCCGATAATGAAATCAGGCCGCTTTTTCATGAATAAATCTATTTTTTTAATTTCATCCCGGGATAAATTTTTCAAGAACTGGGTTATATATTTTAATTCGTATCTAAAAATCATTCTTTTATTTACTTTTTTTTCCATATTGATTTTTTCAGTTGATATTTATTATAAATTTCTGCGCTTAATGGAAAGCACAGAGATGCGCAGCGAATTTTTTCTTAAATCAAAGAAAATCTGGTTTCAGCAATTTATTTACACCTCCACATCTGACCTCCGGATTATGAAACAACTGAATTTTATGAAGTCCTATCTGAGAACCCGGGACTCTTCTTATCTTGGAAATATATCAGAATACCTCGTATCGCTTGCCAACAGTAAGAATATTTATGATCAATTGCGATTTATTGACGAAACGGGAAAAGAAAAAATCCGGATAAACAATCGGGATCAGGCCTACGCTGTGCCAAATAATGAGCTTGAAAACTTGTCCAAAGAAGATTATTTTTCAAGCGCCCTGCATATATCTACGGGAAGAATATTTATATCGGATTTGGTACTCAGCCGTCAATCCGGAATCCCGGAAATACCCTATCGCCCGGTTCTCCACCTTGCTGCGCCTCTATATAACCAATATGAAATTCCTTCTGGGGTTTTCATCCTTACCGTAGATGGGACGAAAGTCGTTGAAAAACTCAAGGATCGGGACCAGAATTTTCAGGGGTATTTAATGCTTGTATCCAGCTCGGGAAAACCCTTGATATCGAGCGACTTTGGCCAGGACTGGCGCAGTATTCTTGATGAGAACAACACTCCGGATTTCAAAAAGAAATATCCTGATGAGTGGAATATTGTTACCCAAAAAGCAGAAGGATCCTTCAGGAGCAACAATGGTCTTTTCGTATTTACTACATTCTTATTTCCGGACTCCATTGAAGGCGATGCTTTCAACTTTCAGGGTAATTTAAGCTCCAGTCAATCATGGAAGTTGATGACTTTTTTGTCAGACGACCAGATTCAGGCATTATGGCTTAATGTTGTCAGAGAAGAGCTTTTATATGTTATTGCGTATTTTCTGGCCGCATTTTTCATGGGTTCCTATCTGGCCTGGCTGTCTGGCCGCAAGAAAACGCGCGAAATAGAATTGCAACGAAGCGAGAAAAGCCTTAAAGCGGCGCAGAAAATATTAAATACCGGAAACTGGGTATACGATTTACGGCACGACTTCTGGCTGTGGTCGGAAGAATTATTCAATATTCTCGAGTTCGATATTCATTTTACGTCGGCATCCCTGGAAAATTTATTAAAAAATATTCATGAAAACGATTTAGACTATGTGCGCGCGGCTTTAAATAGTGCGATGGAGAGGCAAATTGCCTGTAAAATATATTGTCGATTATGTTTCCCCGGAGGCAAGATCAAGAATATTTTGATTATGACATCTTTTGAGGGAGAGGGAATTCAGGCTCATAAAATTCATGGCGTTGTACAGGATGTTACTGAATTAAAAAACTCGGAAGAGGAATTGCGAACGCTTAAAGAAGCCGCAGACACCTCCAATCAGGCGAAAACAGAGTTTTTATCCAACATTGTAAAAGAAATAATAGGATCCCTGAGTCTTATCGCAGATTTTTCGGAAACGCTTGGATCAAGGATTGAAGATAAAAAAAACCTTTATTATTTAAAATCCATTCAACTAAGCAGCAACATATTAACCAATCTTTTTAATGATATTATTGAATTATCCAATATTGAGCGAACTTCAAGCAGTATCCGAAAGATAAATTTGCCGCTGTTGATCGGCGAAGTTCGCGAGTTGTTCCGTTTACGAATGATTGAAAAAGGTTTGAAATTTTTTCTGGATATGGATCCTGAAATGCCCGTTAATCTGGAGCTTGACGAAGCGCGCCTTCGTCATATTATTGTGAGTCTGATGGGCAATGCTGTAAAATTTACCAGCAAAGGGTTTATTTTGATATCCTGCAGAAAAAAATACCTTGATTCAGAACGTACAATGCTGGATCTGATTGTTACCGTAGAGGATACAGGTTCCGGACTGGATGAAAAAAATAAAAGCAATTTTTTGCAAAACGTTATCCAGTTAAAACATCACGACGATCTTTTTGCTCAAAGTGGATTTGGGCTTTCAATAACCAAAAGACTTTTATACTTAATGAACGGAGAAATTGAAATCCACAGCTCGCCAGGTCGGGGTACGGTTGTAAAAATTAAAATACCGGGCCTAAAAGTAATAACGGATCACAAAAATAATGAAGAAATTCTGGAAAGCAACGAATATATGGAAAATATATCCGCAGATGATTTCTCGCAGTCTGCAATATTACTGATTTCCAATCCTGCGGAAAGCTCGGGGATTAAAAAATATTTTTCTGATGGCCCGATACATGTCAGGGAATCTTCCGATTTACGACAGACAAAAGAGGCATTAAGTAATTTTTTGCCCGACGCACTTTTGGTGATTCCTCCAGAAAATGATATCGAAAGCTTTATGTTTATTAAAAGCCTGAAAAAATCTGAAGAATACAGGGAGTTTCCCGTTATTTTGCTGATTCACGAAAAACTCAGGGATGATAAAACCCTTTTGGAATTAAAAAAATTCGTTGATGAAATAATATATTTGCCCATGAAAAAACAGGTTCTTCTCCTTTCGCTGGCAAGATATCTCCCTTTCAGGGAGCAGCGCGAGAATGATAACTTGATACTGGATATGGGGGGTAGAAGCGTCGATGAAATGGAAAGTCTTTCAGAGCTGCTCCAGATTTTACAAAATAAAATGAGGCATGTTTGGGAAAAGGTTTCCAATCTTCTTGTCAAGAGCGATATTGAACAATTTGCCGAGGAAATCACGGAACTGGGCAGACAGTACAATTATCGGCCACTATATAAATGGGGAAGCGATCTCAACAGCCAGGTGCAGGTATTTGATACAATTTCGATTTTAAATATGCTCAAGGAATTTCCGCATATTGTAAATTTACTGAAAAACCAGACTATTCAAAAATAATTATAAATGGCCTCTATTTTTTTCAAATCGTAATCCATATTTTTTACATCCGGGCTCATTTCAATGCGAAAATTTTTTACTCCCTTATCCAGGAATTGAGGTATATAATTCGCAAGGTTTTTTGGTCTTCCGTTAAACATTTCATTGCGACAGTTCCTGTCGGCAATCACGGGATGAATTTCACCTTTGCGGTCTTTTAACGCAAGGTTATGCTTCGTACACGGATATCCGCACTGGGCGCTGCTTTTTCCGTTGGACAGGTATTTGGAAAATAAACAATATTCCATGTAAAAAGAAGATAAATAATAAAGGATATTGATTTCAACCATGTCGGAAGGAAATGAATTTAAAAATTCAAATAATATGGCGGGGTCTTGTGTTTTTCCCGAGTCTGAAATCAGGTCATGGGAGGGCGTTATGCGACCCAAACCTTTTGAACAAAAAAACTCAGCGCTTTTTTGGTTTGTAATATTGAGACTAAAATCTCCAACAAGATTCAAAAATTTGTTTTTAAGGTAATGCAGGGAGGCTGCGTTGCGAACAAGTATTGTGTCCGGATTACTTTCCATTATTTTTTTTAATTGCGTTTCTTCTCCTGGTTTGTAAACCCTTGCCGTTGTCAAACCAGCCTTCATTCCATGATTTTTGATTTTTATTACTGCATCCCGGTATTCGTATCCATAAGTTAAATCCAGATATATGGTATCCGGTTTTTTATTTTTAAAATTCAGTACTTGATCCAATTGTAGTAAATTCCTGACCAGAATATGGAGGCGCGGATTTTCAACGCTTTGCTTCTGATTGCTGATCTTGTAACGATTTTTTAAAATACTATCGATATTTTCAGGCTGTTTTTCCCCAAAAGCCGGAGCATTTTTCATAATCCGCATATTTATCAACGTCTCTGAAACTTTTTGCCTTAATTCTTTCAGAGTTTTATGCGGAATAAAAGCATCCATATCCACTTCAACACGGAGATCGCGGAATTCATCGAGAACAAATGGAGTTCCCGACAGAGCCGCAATTTCCTTTCTTGTAAACTCGATGCTTATGGGGTTTTTTTCTGCTCTTTCAAGCAGGGTATCGTTATGAGCAACGGCCTGATTTCCATCCCGATCGGTAAATGTCAGCGACAACTTTTCATTGATTTTACCGCGCAAATAGGCTGTAACGGGCAGGCGTTTCCATTTTTGTTTATCGGCATAAGACTTTTTTAGTTCCTGGTTGACAAGTGGCGAAGAAGCAAGATACATCTCCATTCCGGTTTTTATTTTAAAATGGGGAAATTCCCTCGACAATAATAATTCGGCAAAATATTTTTTATCTTTTTTCGTTAAAGAAACATTGTATATAAAACCTCCGAGAGCTTGATTGCCACCGGAAAAAAAAAATGCC
>JAOUFE010000162.1 GCA_029858425.1 Spirochaetia bacterium
GACCATGCTGGCAACTCTTCTTAGCATGCCCATTCTGGTTTTGTTGTTTATGCAGCTTGGGGGGGCGTATTTTTTTTCCTATCTTGTTGCCAGATCCCCGGAAATAAATCAATTCGTGGGCGATCAGCTCCGGTTCTGGACTCAGGTATATATGACTCTGTGCACATTTTTATTCTTCTTTTTTTGCCCGTGGTTAATGGCAATTTTCTTGCCGGTCAAAATGGACAGACCTCTGGGGCTTGGTCTTCGGGGAGCAGGCAGACATTTTTTAATTTCGCTTACGGTAATTGCTATTATGATTCCTGTCCTGTGGGTTTCATTTTCCGGAGCTGCGCTCAATAATTTCTATCCTGTTTATAAACCCGGCTCCCTGTCAGACTGGGCATTATATGAATGCATTTATCTTCCTTTGTTTATCCCGACTGAATTTTTTTTCCGCGGAGTACTTTTATACCGCCTTGAAAAATATTTTCCAGGACGGGGCGTCTGGATTGCTATTATTCCCTATGCTATTGGCCATGTATTTAAACCCATTCCTGAAGCGCTGGGGTCTGTTATTGCGGGTTATGTTCTCGGTACATTATCGCTACAGTGCCGTTCCATATGGCCCGGATTTGTAATTCACGCTGGAATTGCCTTTCTGGCCGATTTATTCGCTCTAATTGAATCGGGATATATCAACCGTTTGTTAAACTAATGATGGATTTTTAAAAAAGCGTCAATGTAAAAAGCCATGGGTACCGACTTTGTCCGGTAATTTTTTTTGGGGCTCCTGCGGGGGCAAAAAACATATACCAGGAATCATGTAAAAAAACGCTCGATCATTGCAACCGCTTTTTTGACTCCATTTTCTGCACGCATTTCATGCCCGATTTGTTCCGCACTTTTCTTATACGAAGGATTTTGCGTAATTGCGTTTATTCCTGCTGCAATTTTTGAAGGCGTAGCGTATTTCTTTGTCAAGGGCTTGTATCCAGCTCCTTTTTTTTGCAGGGATCGGGCAAAATAAACCTGGTCAAACCCGTGTGCTACAATTACTGCCGGCAGTCCGCAAAATAAAGATGATTGAACAGTACCCTGCCCTCCATGGTGTACAACAGCGCTGCAATCGGGAAATATTTTATGATGAGGAACAGTATCAATCATATAAATATTTTTTGAATCGGGCAAGTAAGAGGCTTGTTTCAAGCTTGACTGGATAATGGCTCTTTTACCCGTCATGGTAATTGCATCCGATAATAGTTTGATATTTTTATCAAAATTAATACTGTTTAACGATCCAAAAGTCATATAGACTGGTGGTTCACCGGAAGAAAGAAATTTCACAAGATCGGAAGGTTTTTTCCATTTTTCTGTTTTATCGGGGAGATTAAAAAATCCTGAAAATTGAATCTTGTCGCTCCAGTCCCTGGGGCGGTCGCAAAAAGCCGGACTCGAAGCTATGATATTAAAATGCGGAGACAACCATCCATTCCTGATGACATTCCTGGTTTTTTTCAGGGAGCGCTCCATACGGATTTTGTTTATAGATTTCAAAAGCAATATATCGGTTAAATATTCTGATACAACCCACACAATCGGGTTCAGGAATCTGCCTAAATCCGGAAATGTGCCTGGTGGTATATATGAGCTGTGAATATAACATGGTGCAGGGTATACCGTAATCCATTTTTTGTTTTCAATTTCCGCTGCAACCGAAAGCGTACTGCAAAGAAAATAATTAATCAATAAATCACTTTCGGCGGCCAACTCCTGCGAAATGCGAAACATTTCATCGATTATAGGAATAAATGCCTTGTTCAGCATATACCATTCCTGTATAGGGGTATTTACTGTTTTTTCCAATATTCTGCTGATGGACTTAAACTCCTCGCTGCCCGGATTGGGAAGACCTGAGTCAATGTGGATGATTTTAAATCCAAGCGTTTTGGCATATTCAGAGTAATTTTTGCCATCAATCGATGTTATTGCCAGAGTGACCTTGTGTCCCGCATCTGCCAGACCCGCAGCAAGAGCGCACATTGGCCGGATGTCGCCGTCAGATCCCCAAGTCATCATTCCAATTTTCATTCGCCGCTCCTGTTTTTGTCAAGGCATAAGCCTGGGCATGAACCTCAATAATTAGATCAAAATGCGTGGTTTTGGGGCGCAAAGCGCCCCAAAACCACGCTAATTTACATCATTCTGGCTGAATATTTAGGTCATCCCCAATAAGTCCCTTACTTTTTTGATAATTCCCGTTAGGTATCCAAACCCGTAAGTGAAAGAAGTACTAAAACATACATTGTCAATGACAATTTCAGAAAGTTCACGATATATTCCTGAATAAAATGTATGAATAAACAATTATGCCCATCAGGCATAAAACAAGCTGTCCCATCAAGGCGAAAAAAACCCACGGTTGATTTAAAAACGCAAAAAATGCCCAGGTGAATCCCGATAAAACCCATAAATAGCCACCCACGCGATGCGTTTTTTCCCAAACAATTTCACTTGCAAGTGTCCATGGTGTGCGTATACCAAGCGTATAGTTGTGTTTTATCAATGGCATATAGTTTCCGACTACAATAAAAAGAATTCCAATAGAAAGCTTGATTATCAGAGGCATATTTACTCCGTAGCCGAGGGAGAAAAGTATAGATACCCAGTGAAATTCAATTAAAAAAAGCACGATAGCTAAAATTATAATTTTATACGAATTTGCATGTTTTTCATAGCTATCCTTTCTTGGATCAATCTTTGGTATAATCAGATAAAGAACATACATAAACAATGGCAACGATCCGGTAAAAAAGACAAACATTCGATCCCCAAAGCGATCTATCGTACCATCAAGTCCCCAGTGAATGGGTATCCGGGTGGGAAGTTTATTATATACACAAAAAGTCCCTACCAACGAGAACACTCCAACAAACAACATTAATTTATTTTTTTTCATTGTTATTTCCTTTAACTTCATAGATCCATTCAAGAATCTCCTGAAAGACTGTTGTATTAATAGTATAAATTACATTTTGACCTTTTTTTTCAGATGTTACCAGCCCAGCCTGCCTTAATATAGTCAGGTGATGATTCAGGGAGGCTCCGCTCATTTGAAAATGCTTTAAAATTGTGCCGGCATTCATGCTGCCCGCTTTTAACAGCTTTAAAATTTTGCGCCTGCCCGGATCGGCCAATGCTTTAAAAAGATCGCTCATTTATCTTGCCGCCTATTATTTATATATTTAACTAAATATATTAAGTATTGGCAATTTTTTTGTAAAAAACAATTGATTTGTCTGATAGAAAAAATAATCAGGATTATGTTCTTGCTTTTAAATAAAAATAATTTTGTCAGAATATCGGGGATTCTTGCTATCTTTGGTATGACCATGATCTTGATGGCAGATATCAAATTGTGCTATATGCCTCTTTCCTCCAAAGAGTATTCTATTTTCAGAGCCGCTTTGACAAGATCAAAGGAAGAAATAATATTTTATTCCAAATTTGCGCTTGCCGGAACCCTCCTTGTTATTGCCGGAATGTATCATTTTTATTTAACATTAAGACGAACAAACAAGATTTTGGCATGGGTTACGGTTGGCATCTATATATTTTCGTATGCCAACGCGGCTATATATTATGCCTACCTTGCCTATATTATGAACGTGGCCAAAATAATTATGCCCATTCAGGTTAAAATTCCTTTCTTTATGAGGCATATGTATTTTACTTTTCAGATTCAATATTTTTATTTCATTATAGGCGGTTCGATTTTATTTTTTATTTCGTTAGGCTTTTTTAAAAACAATTACCCCAAATGGTATATATGGTTTAACCCGCTTTATCTGTTGCTTGTATTTCGTCTCGGTGTGCCAATGTTTGCGACTCCGGAATATGCCGGTTTTTTTATTACCGCCTCCCCTAACCTGGCCATGCTGATTACGTTGTTTTTTTCCACGATATTACTCTGGAAAAAATCTATTGATGATTTGATTCCTGATTTACAAACAAATGAAACTTCCTATGCAAGAGAAGTATGATTACAAAAAATATCTTTGCTATTTTTCCATTGTGGCATATTTAACGATTTGGTTATCCTCGTGCGAGGGGAAAATAAATTCCGAATTGATTGATTCAGCCAGAATATTTGATGTGACGCAAATTCAGGAACTTCTAAAAAAGGGAGGCGACCCCAACTACGCCGACTCATCAGGTAAAACCGCCCTTCACTGGCTTTGTATTTTTGCAGAGAGCAAACCGGGGAATAGTCAACGCATAATTCATTTGTTGACGGGGTATGGAGCCAATGTCAATCTGCAGGATCATGACGGGAACACGCCTCTTTTTTACGCAATAAAATCAGGAAATTATGAGGCTACGGAATCGCTTGTAAATCACGGCGCCCGTATAAATATAAAAAACAAATATTTACAGACGCCTGTTTTTCAGGCAGTTTCCTTTATTGTTGCGGGAAACCCGGAAGTAAACAGCATGAATTATGTGCGCTTACTGTATGAAGCGGGGGCTGATCTTCGGGTAAAAGACAAAGAGGGAAAAAACCTGATTCATGCATCCAGGAATCCGGAAGTAACCGCATGGTTGATTGAAAAAGGACTTAATCCCAAAGAACGCGATAAATACGGGAAAACGCCGCT
>JAOUFE010000041.1 GCA_029858425.1 Spirochaetia bacterium
TCCAGACAGAAAATTTTTAAACCGGCTCAACTTACAATGCCCTACATTGCAGCGTGTACTCCGGATAAGTACGATATTGAAATTCATGACGAAATTGTCAAACCTCTGGATGTCAGTAAAATTAACGGCGAAGTGGTTGGCATAACCGCTGTTACTCCGTTTGTACACCGGGCGTATTCTCTTGCCAAAGAATTAAGAAAAAAAGGACAAACGGTTGTTCTGGGCGGCCCGCATGCGTCATCAGTACCGGAAGAGGCGGCTCAACATGTGGACGTTGTTGTGGTCGGAGAAGGAGATTTTCTCTGGAAAGACGTTTTAAACGATTTTGAAAAAGGAAAATTAAAAAAGATTTATCGTAACAGTAAAGAGATTCCACTCGAAAATTTGCCAATCCCGAGATGGGATTTAATGGATGAAAAGCGTTACTATATTCCGCAGGTGGTACAGGCAAGCCGGGGTTGTCCGCACCGTTGCGATTTTTGCGCTCTTAATCTTGTTTATCCCGGTTATCGCTGTCGCCCTGTCGACGATGTGGTTCGCGAGGTATCCATGATTCCCCATAAAAAATTTGTTTTTTGGGACGACAATATTTGCGGCAACAGAGCATGGGCAAAAGAATTATTTTTAAAATTAAAACCCTTGAAAAAGCGCTGGTTTGGGCAATCAACCATAAATATGGCAAAAGACCTGGATCTGGTGAAACTGGCTTCAGAAAGCGGCTGCAAGGGATTGTTTGTTGGTCTGGAAAGTTTTAATGCAAACAGCCTCAAGGGAGCCAATAAAGGATTTAATAAAACGGTTGAATATAAAAATCTGGTGAGTCGCTTAAATCGCCACGGTATAGGCGTAATGGCCGGTTTAATGTTTGGTTTTGATACAGATGATTCAGGCACTTTTGACAATACTCTCAGGCAATGTATTGATATTGGATTAACCGCAGTTTCGTGCAGTATTGTTGTTCCATATCCTGGAACAGAACTTTTTCAAAGATTATCAGATGAAAAGAGGCTTTATACAACAGACTGGTCAAAGTATACTTCGGATGATGTAGTGTTTCGCCATGAAAACTTATCGGATATGGACATTAAAAACGGTTATCAGTATGTTGGCGCAAATTTTTTTAAATTTGGATCCATTTTTAAAAGATGGGTAAAAACCGGTTTTTTAAGCCCAAAAGCTTACTGGGGTCTCAATTATGCAAACAACATTTATTTCAGAAAGCTTGAGGAGGGACTATCAGGCAAAAGTCAGGAATAAAAAAATTATTTCATAATCCCAAGAGTAAGAGCGGCTATTCCAAAAGGAAGACCGGAAACAAAAGCTATATATATTTTCCTGGAGTACCGGGTTACATCTGCCTGATTCCCTTTTTCGATGCTTCGCTTTCGCATGATTACAGGGCAAACGCATCAGATATTTACAAAAACCGGAATAAGACCCAGTATTATTTTGCTGACAATAATTGTATCAAAAAAGGGTATTTTGAGCGTTAATAAAATACCGGTAAACAAAACTATGGTAAAAGTAGGTATTTCAACAAACAAATCTATGTAATAATGCCATCTACCTAAAACTTGAATTTTCTGGTCTTTGGCCGCACGCCATTCTATTACAGCTTCTACGGCTACGGTTCCAAGCCAGGATCCGACAAAAAAAATATGCGTAAAATGAAGTAAATCCATATCTAATCGCTATCCCGAACCAGTTTTAAGGGGCATAACGGTATTGTAAATATTATTTTTTAAGTTAATTTTACTTTACACATGGCTGCGCAGGCTGGCCGCATACCATAATGATATCCCGATTATTTAAATCGATGGAAAATTTTCTGCGGATGATAAAATTTTCCCACACAGTATTTGCGTTGCCGTTTGCGCTCGTAGCTGTAATTGTTATCTGGCGACAAAAACTGGCTCATGTTTCCCTTTTAAAGACCTTATATATTATAATGGCATTTACCGCTGTAAGAAGTTTTTCCATGGCCATTAACCGGCTTGTCGATGCCGCCATTGACGCAAAAAACCCGCGAACATCCATGCGCGAAATCCCGCGCGGGACTTTAAGCGTGCTTCAGGTGAAAATATTTGCCGCAATGTCCGTATTGCTTGTCTGGCTATTTTCATGGCTTTTGTCTCCGGTTGCTTTTTATTTTTCTTTTCCGGCTCTGGTTTTGCTGACTGGTTACAGTTACAGCAAGCGATTTACATGGCTTTGTCATATCTGGCTGGGAGCCGTAATTGGCATGGCTCCTCTGGCCGTTTATATTGCGCTTACCCAGACGCTACAAACAGAGTCATTTATTTTATTTATTACTTTGACTTGCTACATCTCAGGATTTGATATTTTATATTCCATTCAGGATATGGATTTTGACAAAAAAATGAATTTATATTCCATGCCATCGAGGATTGGTATTCCGGCGTCGCTGTGGATTTCTTCGGTGTTGCATTTTATCAGCGTGGCCGGATTTTTTTATCTGGGTTATCTTGTCCCGTTTAGCTATGTATATTTTTTCGGAGTCTGGATTATTTTTATTATGATTCTGGGCGAACATATGGCCGTTGGCTGGGGCAATAAACTCAACAAGGAAAAAATTCCAGCGGCATTTTTTAATTATAACAGTGCGGTGAGTATTTCCTTCATTACATTTAGCCTTCTGGATGTTATCATATGAAGTTGCTTGTCGCATCCACGGGAGGTTCCGGCTGTGGTTATCTGATTAGGTTGTTTCACCAACTCTTACCGGTTGAGGGAGAAACCCACTGGATGTCGAGTGAAAATTTTTTTACTGTAATGAGATCGGAATATGGATTTGACTGGTCTGAGGCGATCCCGGATAACCTGCCTTCGCGAATTTCAGAAGTTTATCCTACGGACAAAATAAAAATTCAGCATAAATTTACCCTGTTTAATTATCGCGATATTGGCGCGCCTCCTGCAAGCGGATCCAATTATTATGACGCCATGGTAATTTTGCCCTGCAGCATGAAAACTCTCGGAGCCATTGCCTCAGGGGTCAGCTCCAACCTGATCGAGCGTTCGGCGGATGTTTCTTTAAAAGAAAAACGCAAGCTGATTCTTGTTCCGAGGGAAACTCCATACAATTTAATTCATATTGAAAATATGAGACTTTTAACTATGGCCGGAGCCGTAATCATGCCGGCATCTCCAGGATTTTATCAGCGTCCCAAAACTATCGAAGATTTGTTTGACTTTATGGTAGATCGTATTTTTATGCAAATTGGAATAAAAAAAAGACTGATCGAACCCTGGGAAAATTCATCATAGAGTATATTTTAGAAATTCCTTTTCATTTGTATAAGCGTTGAAAATTCTGGATGCATCTATGTGAGTGAGTTTCCAGACAGATTGAATCCAGAGAAGTTTCATGTCTGCCGACTCATAATTGGCGTCAATAGTTTTTAAAATCAGGTAAAACAGGCCGGGGATGGAAAGTCCCTGAACGGCCAATTTTTTTATTTCAAAATAATTTTTTGTCGGGAATATTTCCTGAACGCATGTAATTATAATGACAGACTCTGCCTTCATTGGAATGGTTTTATCGGCAGCCGCATCGCGTGTTTTGTTCTGCATACTGTCTATGACAGATGGGGAAATATTATATTTTTTAAGAAGCGTTTTCAGCAAGCCAATTTGATTTTTCCTCGCTATAAGTTTCAGCTCATGACGTGTCTCCTGACTTGTGATGCTTTTCTCAAGGGTATCCCGAATTTGAGCCGCTTTGTCCGGTACAAGAACTTCCATGAAGCTATAAATGATTGATTTATCGTCTCTGGATGAAGCGGATAAATAACTTTTCTTGAAAATATCCAATAGCCTGGCTTTTTCCGGTCCGGAACTTGCCGAGAGAAGAGTTAAGATCAGGATTTTATTTTCCTTGCTGATTTCGGGGAGGTTGTAAAGTTCCACAAGTTTTAAATCAGATTCTGCTCCCGCGCTGAAATAGATTTCTCTCAGGGCATGCTTTTTAAATTCGACAGGGTGATCTCCCTGAAAAAAATTCATTAAAGAGGCTTCAATTTTGTTTGCCTGATTTTCTGCCGCGCTATTTTTTCCAGAGTCGGCGTTATTGGAGGATTGGAATTCTCTGACTTCTTTTCTTTTACGGGACAATTGATTTCCAAGAGCATTAATAATTTCATCGGGATATTGTTGGTCAGATTTGCTTAATTCATCGATTAGTATATTCGACGCCTCATCGCTTTTCATAGAAGCAAGAATTTGAATTTCCTGGGGGGTCAAGGAACCGTAATTTTCCCGGTTATTTGCAATGATTTCCAGAGTTTCTTTATCCAGTTTTTCAGGAATCTCCGGTTTGTCGGTTAATTTACGGCGCTCATAAAAAGCGCTGATGGATTTTCCGCGTATTTCCGGAGATGCATCTTGCGCATATTTTTTTAAAATATCTTCAGCTTGCGGATCGGGAATAGCGGCAAGATCATTTATTATTTTTTCGTGAAGATCCGGATTTTTTTCATCTTCCGGGGTACCAAGAGCCTTGTCGTAGTTTTTTAAACTTTCGTGGTCTCCCTTTAAAGCGGCCTCATGGTTTTTTGCAAGGCTTTTATCATCTTTTATTTGAGGCGATGCACAGGAAACAATTGTTGTTAAAAACAATACAGATATTTGCCAGAAAAGAAAACGAACATACATCAACTGATTGTCGGTTGTTTTTTCTTGTTGTTGTAGAGATTTCCAGCAGAAGATTTTTTTATATTAGAAAACTCTAATATAATTTGCCGCTTTGCAGAATATTTATCATATTATGTAAAACTTGCGGTAAACGAGGAAAAAATATGAGTATAAGTATGTATAGAAAAAGATTTATAGCCATTTGCCTGACAGGCGCTGCGATCGGGTTATATGCCTGTAAAGGGAAAACTACCGGGCAAGGAGAGCGCCCTGCTGTCAGTATGGAAAAATTTATTTTAGCATATGAGCAAAATAAAAAAATTCAATTGCTGGATGTGCGCACTCCGGATGAGTATGCAACAGGACATGTTCCGGGCGCAGTCTTATTACCATTGGATCAGGTGTTAGCCGGGGAATCCATACCCTTTGACAAGAATTCTGAAATCTATATTATTTGTCGGTCAGGGAGCCGCTCATTAAAGGCAGCCCATTATCTTGAAAACAATGGCTATAAAAATGTTCGGTCGGTTGATGGGGGTACCATGGACTGGATTGTCAGGGGTAAACCGGTAAACTAAACTATTTTGAGTCTGTAATGGGCGTCTGGAATAAAACTGTGTATGAATTTTGAATTCCTGTACAGTTTTATTAGCGGATTTGTTCTTCAAATAATTTGCTTTTTTATCTCTGGAAGAAACCGATTATAGAATATGGATATTCTTGTAAACGACAAATCTCTTGATTTTCAGCTCAATGAAACTTTAACTTTGCCTGAATTGCTGGACAATATTCAAAACTGGGCAAGCAAGGATAACATGTTTATTCTTGACTATAGCGTGAATGGACAGAAAAATATCAATGAAATAAATGATTACAATTCCGGCAATATTGAACGCCTGGATGTAAGCGTAGGTTCACGGGAAACTCTGGTCTGGGAAAATATCATCGAATTGCAGGCTTATACTCATAAAATTGTGTCCTATATTATTACCCGGATCCAGGGGGGAGCTTCCCTGACCCCGCAAGATCAACAGGAAATAAAAACAGGTATTTCCTGGATGTCCAATTCCTGCGATTCTCTTCTTGCTTTTTTTAATAATGAATCAGATGTCACAGATTTTACGATTTCTGGTTTAAATGAAATTTTAGAATCCGGGATGTACGATGTATTCATGGCCAGATTTTCAATTCTGGAAAACCAGATTAACATATGGAAAAAGCAATTGTTTTATAATTTAATAGATAGCAGCGATGCGAATGAATTGCTGGTAAAATACAAAGACGAATTAAAAATCATTTTGCCAATGCTGGAAGCATCGGCAGCCAATCTAACGATAGGCAAGGACAAGGAAGCTCTAAATACACTGGAAGGCGTGCTTGAATGGCTGTCTTTGGGTTTTATCGTGTTTGAGAAGGCCGGTATTGATAAATCGGTTCTTGAAAATATTGAAAAAATTTTACAGGAATTTGATGATTCCTTAAAGAAACGCGATTTTGTTACAATGGCAGATATTATTGATTTTGATCTCAAAGAAGCGCTTTTTCAGTTGATGAATTATTGAATTCCCGACATTTTTTTCAAAAGCACGTCCAGATGGCTAAAATAAGCGTCAAATTGCGCAAACATGGTTTGCACAATAATGGGCGTGGTAATGGTCAACACCAGATAGGCGACCAGTATTTTCAAGGGAAAACCCAGCATTAAAATATTCATTTGCGGAGCTACTTTCGAAAGAACTCCCAGCGTAAGTGAAACCAGAAGCAGCGTTCCCATTACCGGTAGAGCAATTTGCAGCGCAATCACAAACATACCCGAACCTAATTCTATCAAGAAAGAATAAATTCCGTTTTCTACTATTTTGCCAATAAAAAAACCTTCCGGGAAACAGGGCTGTCTTTGAAAAGAATACACAACCGCCTGAATGGCATACAGGTGGGCATTGCTTACAAAAAAAACATACAAACCAAGAATATTCTTAAATGTACCCATCAGAGGCAGGGATACCTGGGCAAGCGGGTCAAATACTTCGCTTACTCCAAATCCCATTTGAACAGAAAAAAATTCCCCTGCCATTTGAAAAGCCGCCATTATGAATTGCATACTTAATCCAATAAACATGCCAATAAAAACCTGCTCAAATACAACGACAAAGTAGGAATCTTCCAGCAGACGGTTTAGCTCAGGCGGAAAGGTGACTACCGGCGTTACAATCAATGAGGTCATAAACCCGAGAGCCACGCGGAAAAAAAATGACGATCCATCGCCGCCAAGAGCTGGCATGGTGCTGGTAAGGGCAATGATTCTTGCAAAAAGCAGCGAGAAAAGTTGAAATTTTGCGACAAAAATTTCCATATGTTTATATTTTACTGATCCAGTTAAACAGGTTCAATGTGTAGTCCATCATGGTTTGTATTAACCATGATGCAAAAACAATGAGCGACAATAAAATGACAATTAACTTGGGAACAAAAGTAAGAGTTTGTTCCTGGATGCTGGTTGTGGTTTGTACAATAGAAATGACCAGGCCAACCACAAGACCAAGGACAAGCATGGGCGCTGAGAGCTTAAGGGTTATCCAGATGGCGTCTCGTCCCAGTGTGATAATATCCGCTTCTGTCAATTCAGACTCCGTAGCTTCTCACAATTTGATGGGTCAAAAGGGACCATCCGTCAATCATTACAAAGAGGATAATTTTAAACGGAAGCGAAATCATTACTGGCGGTAGCATAATCATACCCATAGACATCAATGTAGAGGCGACCACCATATCAATGACCAGAAATGGTATGTACAAAATAAATCCGATAAAAAAAGCTTTTTTCAGTTCGCTTAACATAAAAGCGGGAATGAGAATTTGCATGGGCACTTCATTGAAGTTTTTGGGTTTCGGAGCTTTGCTTAATTTTACAAAAAGCGCAATTTCCTTGATTCCTTCTTTTCCCACCTGGCGCACCATAAATTTGTGAAGCGGTTTTGAGGCTTCTGTGAAAAACCTGTCCGATTGGATTTTACCGCTCATATAGGGTTTTATTGCGTTATCATTGATATCATTTATTGTCGGACCCATGATTATAAAAGTCAAAAATAAAGCGAGGGAAACCATAACCTGGTTTGGCGGCATATTTTGCAAGGAAAGGGCTCGCTTGACAAAATCAAAAATAATAATAATTTTTGTAAACGAGGTCAGCATCAGCATGATCGCAGGAGCCATACTCAAGAGCGTGATTAAAAGCAGGATTTGTACCGATAGCGCCACTTCTTTGGGAGACTTTGCCTCTCGTACATTAAAATCAATTTTGGGAATGGGAATTGCCTGTGCGTAAACAGCCTGCGCTGAAATCAGGGCGCCGGAAAAAAACAATATTAAAAAAAAGACTTTTTTTCCGGGTTTATAGCTCATGTTTATTTTCTACCGCTCCGTCTGATTTGTCAAAAAACTTTTTTTTCTCTTTCAGTTGATCAAGTTTTCGCCGGTGACTGGATTGCATGTCTTGCCAGTTTCTGTCGTCTTCCTCAAAAATTTTGTTTTCAGGTGTTTTATGAAATAAATTTTTAATTTTATCGCTGATTATTTTACTGATCTCTACCCAGTAATCCTGATTTTCCGTTTTCCCCTCGGTATCCATATCCAGTTTTATCTGATCGATGGATACTTTTTCTTTAAATTCAGAAATCAATTGAATGCCGGCATCGGAAATTCCAAGCAATAGCAGCTTGTTTCCAATTTCGATAATTTGAAGCTTTTTACCTGATGCAACCGGATATTCATGCAAAACTTTTATGATTTTGGAATCCGTTACCGTGAATTTATTTTTAAACACCATATATTGCCTGAGAAGGTATATGGTTCCAACAATCAATCCAAGACCTATGATCGTTTTCAGTATCTGGTAAAACCAGTTTACCGGAGCATCGTTTTTAATTTCTGGTTTCTGGCCGCCTTCGAGTTCCTTGTCCAGAATTTTTTCAAACTCAGAGGCGGGTTCGGGGTTTGATTCGGCTTTTTCCTCTGGAACTATGGCCTGTTGAACAACCGGATTTTCAGCAGTTTTTTTTTCTTGCGGATAAGCGCCAAACGGCATCGAAATGAAAAGTATTCCGGCGAGTATCCATGAATATCCAGAGTTATTAAGGGGATGGGACATAATATGCCAATTGTTGGATACACAACATAGAGTCAGTTTGGCAAGTATTTTTTAAAATGTTCCGACAAAAACAATTTCGGGCTCAAGAAGGATTTGAAATTGTTCATATACTGTCTTTTGGGCGGTTTTAATTAATTGATAAATGTCAGAAGATGATGCTCCTCCCAAATTTATTATAAAATTGCAATGATCGCTGGATATTTGTGCCATTCCGGTTTGTTTACCGCTCAGACCAGAATCCCGGACAAGTTGCCAGGCTTTTTGGTTGGGAGGATTTCGAAAAATGGATCCGGCATTTTTTTTGTTTTTTGGCTGGGACAGTATTCTGTTGTTTTTATAAGTATTTACTTTATTTTGAATTTCTGGTTTTTCTCCTTTCTGAACCATAAAAATTCCAGAATGGATGAAGCATCCAGTATCTTCCTTGAAAATACTGTGGCGATATGAAAAATTTAAATCTCCGGAGGATATTTTCTGCATTTTACCTTGCCTGGATATTTCAACGCTACGAATAAAATCTTTTATTTCGGATCCATAACATCCTGCATTTTGAACAATGGCTCCTCCAATGGTTCCCGGAATGGTCGTTAAAAACTCCAGACCGGCGTATCCCAGATCGCATATCTTTTTGGCAATATGGGCGCTTCGGGCGTTGGCAGAAACTCTAAAAATTAACGTATTCCCGTGTTTGTCGAGGATGTCTATTTTTTCAGGATATTCCAGTTTGATGATAGCTCCGTCAAATCCTTTGTCAGAGACAAGTATGTTGGAACCGCCTCCCAGAATAAGCGAATTTATTTGATGATGCGTAATAAATTTTTGCAGCAGTAAAGATTTTTCTACCAGATCAGGCAAAATAAAGACGCTGGCTGCCCCCCCGGTACGGAACGTGGTAAATCTGGAGAGAGAGTAACCGGTAAAGTATCTTATATTGTTTTCCCGGCAAAGTTCAGCCAATAAACCAGATTGATCTTCATTCATTTTGCATTTTAGATTTTTCAATATATTGCCGGATTTGATTTTCTTTTTCGCTTTTTTTCCAGCCAAGCAAAGATCCCATTACGTCAGCAATTTCTGTCAGGGTTTCCATTTCCGGAATCCCGGCATTGCCGATGGAACTTCTTCTTAATACAAAGTCTTCCAGCGTTTGAGCTGATTCTTCCTCAACGGCATGTTCAATTTCGGCCAGCGTGTGGCAGAAAAGTTTATTAATAATTTTGCCGCTTTTGGGGTTATTTTTTATGCGTGACATAATCTTGATGGTTTCATTGCCATAATAAGAAAATAAATGTTCTGCAATCGAGCTGTCAATCATGCCATTTGTTTTCCGGGTATTTTCATAAAGAGCTTTTTCAAAGCTTCCGGTGAAACGACCCCCAATTAATGGTGTTTCGGCAGTAGAGGATTTACCAAAATCAAATTTCATTTCTGATATTATCTTGTCCACTACGGATTCTGCCAAAGACCGGGATGTCGTCCATTTCCCGCCTATGACGGAAAAAAGTCCCCGAACCTGACCGGTTTTCCGATGGTTGATTATCTCATGTTTGCGGGACACTGCATAAGTATTCTTTTGATCCGCGTGAACCGCCAGCGGACGAATGCCGGCATACACATGTTTGATGCTGGAGACGCCAAAACTAACGGGATAATATTCCTTAACGAGATTCAGAAAAGTTTCTGCTTCTGATTTTGTTACCCCCACATGATCCAGATCACCTGTGTATTTTTCATCGGTAGTACCCAATAAAGTATAGTCCAGCCAGGGGATGATAAAAAAATGTTTTTTATCCCTTGTTGAAAATGTAATGGCGCAATTCTGATTAACTTTGGGAACAATAATGTGAATGCCCTTGCTGCGTATGATTTGTTTGCGAACGTTATTAAAAAGGTGCGATAATATTTGATCTACCCATGGTCCTGCCGCGTTTATTACTGCTTTTCCTTTAATTTCAAACTCTTCGCCGCCTGGTTTGTCTTTTACACGTACACCTGTTACCTGCGCTGTCCCTTTAGATGCATTCGTTACCAGATCTATAAATTCTACATAGTTGGCCGCGACAGCTCCTTCCTGAACTGCCGAGAGAACGTATTCCATATTGGCTCTTTCCGGAAACTTGTTTATTACATCATAATATAAAAAGCCGCCTTTAAGTCCGCGGGCGTTCATTCGGGGTTCCAGAGAGAGGATCTTGTCCCGGGAAATCCACTGATGGTTGGGCAGAAACTTTTCCGAGTAAGGTAGCTCATTTTTATCGAAGGAGAGCATGTCATACAACAGAAGACCGATCCTTAATATGAAGGCAGAAATCGGGAGATAATCATAGACCGGCAAAATAAATGGCAGAGGAAAGGCAAGGTGGGGAATATTCCTTTCCAGCAGCCTTCTTTCGCGTAAGGATTCCCGTACCACGCCAAATTCAAAATTTTCGAGATAGCGTAATCCTCCGTGTATCAATTTGGAAGTAGCCGCCGAAGTGGCATGACCGAAGTCTTTTTTTTCAATCAGGGCTACTTTCATTTTTCTTAGGGAAGCATCCCATGCGATAGCCGATCCGCTGACGCCGCCTCCTATGATAATTAAATCAAATGTATTGTTTTTTAAGGCATCCAGGTCTCTTCTCACAATGTTGACTCTTGCGCAAGACGAGAGGGACGGTCAACCATAAACACATTCAGCCATCGATAGCCAGGGCCGCATTATTTTGACAACCCAAAACACTTAAGTTTAATCAATCTGGCTGAATATCGAGTTCCTGCCCAGGCTCGCTTCTGACAACTTCGTGACACCCGAAAAAAAAAAGTATTCTCATAGGAAATCAAAAAGTTTAGTATGCGCATATGGAAAGGGCGTTTCAGGAAGTTCATTTGTTTACATGGAATTATGCCGATCACGACCTCGCGTGTCTTGCCGACTTTCCCGACTCCAGAACGTTTTATAGCGCCACGATCCATAAACCGGGCAATATTGCGTCTGTTTTATACCTGTCGACCTGCAACCGCATCGAAATCTATATTGAAACAGCCCAGCGTAAGAATTCCCTTGAATTGGCGGAATTAAAAGAAATGTTTAAAGATACCCCGGCGCATAAAGGGATTTTTTCGCATGTTCCCGTTTACAAACGCGGGCTGGAATCGGTCAGGCATTTTTTTCAGGTGTCTGCCGGACTGAAAAGTATGGCTCTTGGAGAAACCCAGATAACCGGTCAAATTAAAAGAGATTTTAACCATGCCTTTGAGAAGGGGCTAATTTCGCCATTTTTTAACTCTCTGGTTCAAAAGATTTTTGAATGCCAGAAAAAAATTCGTACGCAGACAGATATTGGCCGAAATCCGGTTTCCCTTGTTTCGCTGCTTGAAAAAGAAATGGTCGCCATGAATAATGATCAACCTTTAAATTTAAAGGCTGCAGCGATTGGCGGTACGGGAGATATGTCTGAAAAAGTTTTTCGTTATTTTCTTAATAAAAATATAAGTCGCTTTGTTATTATTCGTCATGATTCCAGTCGCAACCTGCCGGAATCTTTTCAAAATATGGTTGAAATCGAAAAAGCAAAACGCAATCATCTTGAAATAATTTTTACCAGTTGGGATGAGTTGTGGCATAACCAGACTGGTTATAACTTTGAAGTGCTGGTAACGGCCACTCATGCGGAAAAACCGATTCTGGATGAGGAGAAAATATCTTTGCTGAAAGAAAGTCATTTTTTGAGTCAGAATGCCATTATTGCCGACCTTGGAATTCCGCATAACGTAAATACCGAAGGTATGGATGTCGAAACATGCCGACTGGTAAATCTGGATCGTTTGCTCAAACAAAGCAAAATTAACAAAAATCTGCGGGGCATGCACCTCAACGAAGCGCTGCCGATTATAGAAAAAGCCATCCATGTTTTCTGGATGGACTATCTTTATACAAAAAATCCGGAACTTGTGAATACTGTTCTTACGCGCGTAGACCAGGAAAGCCGTAATGAATGGAGCGATCTGGTTTCAGGACCTCTCAAAAATATTACAGAAAAGCAAAAACGAATATTAATGGATTACATGAAAAAACAGGAAAGAAGGGCGCTTCGAACCCATAAGGAATTATTTGTCGATATGCTGACCACCGGCGAAATCGAAAAGGCTTCCGCCAATTTACAGTAATGGCGATGGATTTATGATAAATAAATCATTGCGAATCCTGACGAGAGATTCGTTTCTTGCCATGGCTCAAACCATTCAGGTGTCTGAATTTTTAATCAACAAAGGATTTGATGTTCAGGTAAAAGCCCTTAAAACTGCCGGGGATGTTAAACTGGATGTGCCGCTATATCAGATTTCTGCTGAAAACCCGTCAAGTGCAGCCAAAGAAGGCAAGGCATATTTTACGAAAGAGCTGGAAGACGGCTTGTTGTCGGGAGAAGGCGACCTTGCGGTACATTCTCTGAAAGATTTACCAACACAGTTGCCTCAGGGGCTTTCTTTTGCAGGAGCCATAATGCCGGTGGAGACAACGGATACGCTGGTTGCCATGGAACAGCTCCCGACAGATGCCGGGGAACAAAAAAGAAAGTTAAATTCCATGAATATCGGGTCGTCTTCGCTTCGACGAATTGCGCTTGTGAAAAAATGGCTTCCACAAGCATGTTCTGTTTCTGTGCGGGGCAATCTGGTTACGAGGCTGGAAAAACTGCAAAGCGGAAAAAATATCCAGTCCTTGATTCTCGCCACCGCTGGTTTAAAGCGTCTGCATTCGTTTTATATATATTGGGGCGAGAACAGGAAAATCTGGGAAAGGAAACTCGATCATTCCATTATCGAAAAAATGGACACCGATCATCAAAGACTGAAAAAAATCTTTCAGACAAAAATGTACTTTTATGAGCTGGACGCAAAGATGTTTTTACCCGCAGTAAGCCAGGGGGTTCTTGGGCTGGAATCCCGGGACAGGGACATTCAGAGCATTGCAGATTTATTTGGCGTAAAAAATGAGGCGGGCGATCTTGCCGGGAGAATCCGGCTGGAAAGAAATTTGCTTTCAAACCTGGAAGCCGGCTGCCATATTCCGTATGGTAATTTTGTGGAAATTCAAAAATATGCAGAGAGTTCGTATTTTAAAATTTTTTCTTTTTTTGCCCGCAGTTTTAACCCTGAAGAAAATAAGCCCGTAAGCTGTACAAACATCGTCCGGCAGTTGCCGCACAATTATGCAGACTTCCACACAGCAATTCTTGTCAGAGAATTAAAAGGAGAGCGCTTCCCGGTTGTTTTATGTGGACTGGAAAACAAGGCTTTCATAAATTCTCTGGAAACCGCCGGATTTTCTGCGCGTCATATCCCCCTGATTGAAAGTTCCCCTGTAAAGCAAGAGACAAAACTCAATAAAAAATATTCTGTGGCAATTGTGACATCTAAAAACTGCGTGGATTTTTTCCCAGATCGTGTACCGGAAATTGACAGATGGATTGCGGTAGGAGACAAGACCGCTGAATATATAAGGTCTCATACAAAAATAAAAAATATTTTAGTACCTGAACTTGGCGACGGTGTATCGGCGGCAAAACTTGCCATAAGTCAATTACAGAATCAAAATGATATATTATGGTTTGGCGCTTTGAACGGCAAAAAAGATGGAATTGATTATTTAATAAAACAGGGAATGAATGTGTCTGTTTATAACGGTTATGAAACAACACAATTGAAGTTTTCCGTTCCGGAGACTGACACAAACGCAAAGAATTTTCTGGATAAAATTTCCTGGTGGGTTTTTACTTCGCCATCCTCGGCAAAATCATATCTGGAGCAAAAATTGCACCGGTCTGTTCACCTCGTATCGGCGATCGGAAATTCTACCGCCGAAGTGTTTTTTGAAAATGGCATTGTTCCGTATCATATTTCAGCCAAAAGCGATCTTGAAGTACTGGCTCAGGGAATAATGGGAGTTGATAATTTAACCGCATGGAAAACTACGGAATGGAGTATATAATATGAAAAATGATAAATCAAAAGAAATCTGGAACCGGTCTTTAAATGTTTTTCCCGGAGGCGTAAACTCTCCGGTAAGGGCGTATAACTCCGTTGGGGGAGGGCCGATATCGGTCAGGGAAGGCAGAGGCGCCTATATCACAGACGAAGACAATAACTCATTCCTGGATTTTGTAAATAGCTGGGGGCCTTTAATTCTTGGTCATTGCGATAAAGATGTAACTGCGGCCATTGTTGATCAGGCATCCCGCGGGGTTTCTTTTGGCGCAGTTACAAGATACGAATGTGAACTGGCAGAACTGATTACACAGAATATCAAGCACATTGAACAAATCCGCTTTGTGAGTTCCGGCACCGAGGCCGTTATGAGCGCTCTGAGACTGGCAAGAGGATATACCGGAAGAAATAAAATAATAAAATTTGAAGGCTGTTACCACGGTCATAGCGATTCATTGCTCGTTAAAGCCGGTTCTGGATTGCTGACTTTTTCGGGGGATATCAGCGAATCGTCTTCGCCGGGAGTACCGGATGCCCTGAGCCGGGAAACGCTGGTGCTGCCCCTGGACGATGAAGCCGCTGTCAAAAATTGTTTTGAAAAGTTTGGAGATGGTATTGCAGCAGTCATTATCGAGCCTCTGCCTGCCAACAGCGGACTGTTAAAGCAAAGACCGGAATTTATACAATTTTTAAGAGACATTACGAAAAAATACAAGTCCTTATTGATAATGGATGAAGTCATTTCAGGATTCAGACTGGGGTTTTCGGGATTTTGCGGAAAATATTCCATTGAACCAGATCTGGTAACTTACGGAAAAATTATCGGAGGAGGTCTGCCGGTTGGAGCCTTTGCAGGAAAAAGGGAAATTATGAAAAATCTTTCTCCGCAGGGGAAAATATACCAGGCAGGTACTTTATCGGGAAATCCTCTCGCCATGGTTGCCGGAAAAGCTGCTTTGGGCAAACTCTTGCATGGAGGCGTCTACGAAAAATTAGACCGTTTGTCTGGATATCTTGTGAAAAAGTTTCATGATGAAGTTGCCCCTGTTCTGGCTGGAAAAAAATATTATATGGAGCTCGTATCGGAGAATTCTGTTTTTTGGCTAAATATTACTTCTGTTGCCGGGCCAGCCATTCGTAAAGTCACAAATATCTGGGAAAAAGCGCCTGAAGTTTATTCCGGAATATTCTGGCAATTGCTGGAAAACGGAGTTCATATCGCCCCGTCGGCGTACGAAGTCGGTTTTATTTCCAATCCGATGGAGGAAGGCGATATCGATCATTTTATATTGTCGCTTGCCAGCGCAATAAAAAATTCATGAAGTTGTACGATAACAATCTTTTTCAAAGACTGGCTTTTACCATTGCCGTAATATTTATATCAATTATTATCATGGCCATATGGTGGCAGAGACTCTTTGATAAAACGCTGGGCTATTATGTCAGCAGTGAAAAGACAATTCTCGAAAGGGACATTTACGCCGGAATGTATCGGGATAGCGCGGTAATCGCCCGTCTCTTACAGGATAAAAAAATAAGAATATCAAATGTATGTACTGCAGATATTTGCATTCAAAAAATAAACGCAAGCCAGTTTTATGAAATTACGCCTGAATATGAAAATTCAATTTACCATGAAAAAAAAAGAAAGCTGCATATGTTTTACTGGGAAACATATTTTCTCATGCTCATTGTATTGCTCACGATTGGTTATATGATCTGGATTATATTGCGCGAAAAAAGAATTCAAAACGAGAGACAGGAATTTCTTGTAATGACGACCCATGAATTAAAGCATCCTGTGAGCGTTTTAAGTCTGGTTATGGAAAGCCTGGATCGCGATTCTCTGCCGCAAAACCGGGTGAAGGAATTTATCGCGAAGGGGTTATTGGAAATTAAAACGCTTAAAAAAAGTCTGGAAAATATTTTAAAGCTGCAGGAGATTTCTTTTACGCGCATGAAAACTGCGGAGGCTTTTGACTTGAATGGATTTTTAAGAGACCTGATGCAGAACTGGGAAATGCATGAACTGAACCGGAGCCAGAGGATAAAATTTCAGGAATATAAACTGACAAAAATCTCCAGCCATACACCGCAAAACGTTTTGCAGGTCATAGTAAACAATCTTGTCGAAAACGCTTTACTGTATTCATCGGGAGAAATACTGGTTTCCTGCGCAAAAGACCAGCGGGGCAGCTATATCGAAGTAAAAGATTCAGGTTTGGGTTTCAGCAAGGAAGATCAAAAAAAATACCAGAAAATGTTTTTTAGATCATCCCGCCACGACATTCAAAATATTCAGGGTAGCGGACTTGGACATTATATTATTAAAAAACTTCTTGAAAAAAATTCCCTGCACATGATTCTGGACAGCGGCGGGGAAAACAAGGGATCGGTTTTCAGGGTGTACGTAAAATGAAAAATGAAACAAAACCATCGCAGAGAAACAGGGCTTTTATTGCGCTTGTGGAAGATGATGACAATATTCGGGAGTTGCTCACCATCAACCTGCAATCCATTGGTTTTAAAGTGGATTCTTTTTTTTCCACCGAGCAAATGCACAGGAAATCGGAAAATCTCGATTACGATTTGATTATTCTCGATATCATGCTTCCCGGAGAAAGCGGACTCAAGTTTGCGCAAAATCTTCAAAAAAAAGAACAAAATATTCCTATCCTTTTTATTTCAGCCATTTCCCAGGAAGAAAAAATCAGGCAGGCATATCTGGCCGGCGCCATTGATTATGTGGTAAAGCCCTTTGAAATCGATCAGGTATTGCTCAAGATACAAAATCTGTTGTTTTATTTTATAAAAAGACATTCGGCTCCTTTGCCATCAAAAATCTGTGATGCGCATATTGACTGGGATTTAATGAAGGTAACGCGGGGAAACGAAGAAAATATATTAACTCCCAAAGAAGCCAGGGTTTTAATTTATTTTTTGGAAAATCCGAATCAAATTATAGAGAGAAAGAAACTCATTGAAATTGTTTGGGGCAAGGATGTATATGTTACCAGTCGCAACGTGGATAATTTTCTGGTGAAATTTAGAAAATGGTTTGAAAAAGATCCAGGCAATCCCAAAATTTTTATCACGTACCCCAAAAAAGGTTATGCATACAATACCGAAAACTTGTAAAAAAATGGGCACGGATAAAAGAACAATTTTCGAAAAAATCCGTGTTCATCCAATTCTGTCGGTGGCCAATGAACTGGTATTAAAAAAATCAAAAATGTAAGGAAAAAAAATGACCATACTGGAAAAAACACTACGAAGCGAAAAAACAAACAAGGTACCCATCTGGTTCATGCGTCAGGCGGGCAGGTATCTTCCCGAGTATCGCGAATTAAAAAAAGAACGCGATTTTATGGAACTGGTCATGGACTCCGATGCGGCGGCTGAAATTACATTGCAGCCCGTAAAACGTCTCGATGTAGATGCGGCAATTATATTTTCGGATATTCTTGTTATTTTGCATGCCCTGGATATGGGAGTTTCTTTTGCCAATGGATTGCCCGAGTTATCCAATGTAGTCAACAATGAAAAAGACGTGGATCGTTTAATCTCAAAATATAATGCCGACGATCTGGCAGAGCGACTGCAATTTTATTCAAAAGCGCTGAAACTGGTTCGAGCCGATTTGTCCCCGGAAAAAACCCTTATTGGTTTTGCCGCCGCCCCCTTTACGCTGGCCAGTTATATGATCGAAGGCAAGACTTCCAAGACGCACGCCAAAACACGCGCATGGATGTACGGAAACCCCCGGTCATTTGCAAAGCTGATGGATTTTATCGTAAAATCTACCATTGATTATTTGCAAATTCAAATCCGGGCCGGGGCAAACGTTATTCAGCTTTTTGATTCCTGGGGAGATGCAATGGCCACGGATGTTTATGGTAAAAGTTTGCGGCCTTACATTGAAAAAATTTCCCAAGCCGTTTCCAGAGAGGTTCCGGTAATTTATTTTTGCCGGGGAGCCAGCATTCATCGCGAAGCGCTTGGCGGTCTGTACAATCAAGGCGTTTCGGCGCTTTCCCTGGATTGGCGAATGCCCATTGATTTTTATGGCGAGAGTCCGGTGCAGGGAAATCTCGACCCGGCGGCTTTGCTTTCCGATCCAGAGACTGTGGCAAGAATGACAAAAGAACTTTTGAATGCAAGGGGGCGCCATCCCGGATATATATTTAATCTTGGTCATGGCATTTATCCCGAAACTCCCATGGAAAACGTAATGGCCATGCTGGAGACAGTAAAAAATTTTAAACCGGAATATAAATAGCTGTTTTATGTTAAGGGGGCTTTTGCATTTTGGCGCCCACGTAAATTGCGGCGCCCCCTGACTTCGCCCAGCGCCTGCTTGCAAGCGCTGGGGCTGCGTCACCCCCGCAGATAATTTGCTTGATCCGTTGGCGACATC
>JAOUFE010000163.1 GCA_029858425.1 Spirochaetia bacterium
CATCGGGCGGTCTGAAATCCATGGATTACCTGGAAATATGCCAGTGCATAGAAGAAACTTGCGTTTGCGACAAAAAGGCGCCGTATAAATATCTTGATGAAGAACACAGAAAACTGGTGGATTGCAAATGCAAGGAAACCCGCGTAAAAATTGAATACATCAAAAGATCCCTGCGCCACTCCAATATTCCCATAAAATATCAGTACCGGCGAATCAATGAATTTGAAATCAATCCGGCAATGGCCATCGCGCTTGACGAAGCCCGGCATTTTATTGATGATTATGATGTAAATACACCGGGGAAACAAAAAGGAATGTATTTCTTTGGCCCCCCCGGAACCGGAAAAACAATGCTGGCCTGCATTATTGCCAATGAACTGATCATCAAGCATCAAATCAGGGTAGCCTATGCAAAAATATCGAGAGATTTTTTTAACAAAATCCGGGCCAGCTTCAGCGCCGACTCTGCCATGTACGGAAAAGGGGAAGACATTTTTCAAAAATTAGCCTCGGTAAATTTGTTGATCCTCGATGATTTCGGCGTGCAGGCCGACAGCGAATGGGAGAAAAGAACGTTGTACGATTTAATTGATGCGCGTTATGAAAATCAGCAGCCGTTACTCCTTACATCAAACGTAATCCCGGACGACTGGAAGACATTGTTTAACGGCAGAATTTATTCGCGACTTCTGGAAATGACAAAATTTATAGACATGATTTCTGACGACTACAGATTTCAGCATTCCGGAAAACTTTAAAAATTCAGGATGGTGAAGGGGCAGGCCTGCCCCTCGCTGCAAAGGCCTGGCCTTTTCCGCTACCCCGAACGCACTATTGGGGATATGGCCGATCCACACGCTCAAAAATCATACGCAGAAAAAGACCATTGTCTTTGTTGGTTTTTTGAATTTCATCCAGAATTCGCTGCGCATTTTTATCGTTTTTATCGCTTTCAATTTGCCAGCGGTGAAGATAGGCTTTTAACTCAGAGGCAGATTCTCTGTGTTCTTTCTTTTGGATCAAGAAAAAAATTCCGCCAACCAAAATCATCAACAAGCCAGGAAAAAGCCCAAGAAGAATGAATGGTATATATATTGTCATATCCATGTTATACCCAAAATAAGCAATTTTTTTCACTTTTGCAGAAAAAAATGCGAAGTCAAGAGAAAAAATTACGCGCATCGCGCGACTTGTACTGAGCCTAATTATTTGTGCGCAGAACAGAAAATAGTTTTGCGTGTAAAGAAATAGGCGTTCCTTTAATAAAAGCAAGCGAGCCCATCTGCCCGCACGTTGCCAATGTTGCTGGCAGATATCCTGCCAATATCAGGGGTCTGAACTGGCGCGACAATGAATCTTTCGGTCAAGTCAGGTCAGGATATGTTTTGCCCTGTTGCCTGAATGACCGAACTCCATATGGATCCATTTCGATTTACCGTTTTTCTTTCCTGAATTACGGCTTTTATGGGCAGATGGGCAAAAAAATGATTCCACTGGCCAATCACCATTCCGGTTCTTCCTGCCATTGCGGCATGAACGGCATATTGACCCAGGATTGTGCAAAACAAGGCATCGTCCGGATTTGCCGGAACTGAGCGAATAATATAACTTGGATCAATGTATTTGATTGTTACCTGGATTTTCTTTTTTTTAAAATACGCATCTATTTGTTCTCTTAACCATATGCCCGCATCGGCAAGTTTTATATTTCCGGACGGGTCTGTTTCACCGTCATGCGGTATCAAGTCCTGGGCTGCGCCTTCTGCGATGACAATTACAATATGGCCGCGCTCATGTAAACGTTTCTCCAGCGCCTCAAACAGACCGCCCCTGCCCTGGAGAACAAAAGGAACTTCCGGAATAAGGCAAAAATTAACTTCATGGGAACTGATTGTTGCGCTGGCCGCAATGGCTCCGGAGTGTCGCCCCATAACTTTTACAATTCCAATGCCATTTTCGTAACCCAGACTTTCGGCATGTGCGCACTGAATGGATTCAACGGCCTTGGAACAGGCTGTCTGAAAACCAAAAGACTTGCTGATAAAATTTAAATCGTTATCAATGGTTTTTGGTATGGCAATGATAGCGATTGAAATTTTTGATTTTGCCAATTCTTCATAAATGAATTCTGCAGCTCTCATGGAACCGTCGCCGCCAATGATAAACAAAATTTGTATCCGGTCTTCTACAAGCCTTTTTATCATGCCGGAAATTTTTTGCGGCCCGCGGGATGATCCAAGAATGGATCCTCCTTTTTCGGATATTCCAGATACTGATCCAGGAGTTAATGGAACAGAGGCAATGGATGAATCCGCTATCCCCTTGAGTCCATACCGGTAACCCGCCACAGACAAAATCTTGTATTGCATGAGCAGTTCCAGCGTAATCGAGCGGATTACGTTGTTGATTCCAGGACACAGCCCACCGCAGGTAACAATGGCAGCGCGCGTACTTTCGGGGTTAAAAAATATTTTTTCCCTTGGGCCTGCTCTTTCCAGAGTTACCATCGGTTCGCCGCTTTGAATCTTTTTTAAAATCGATGTTTCGCTGATATCAAATAAAAACCGGTCATTTTCGGGCATAAAGGTGCTGATCCTTACCGGAGAGTCATATCTCGACTCTCCAAGCGTTGGAATTTTAAAATCATCCGGCATTAAAGACTTTTTCATGAATAGTTTAAATCTATGCTTTATTTTTCAATCGTCCAGAATATGACAAAATCAAATGAGACAAGGTATGAACGGATCGTGAAGTCGCAAACCAGCCCTGCGTGCAGAATCGCCAGTAACCGCAAAAACTTCCGGGAAAGAAATCGCCGCAGGTTCCTGGTATAACAGCATTTATCGAGGTTCGCCTACAGTTTTTTTATTGAGAGCTGTTTATCAGACAACCCCTACATTGTGCAGAGGTTTTACCGGTTTTGCAACAGTAAATTTTCCAGGAAGAATATCTTCTGCATTTTCCGGAAAATGGGCATTTAAAAACTCGCTTTCTGCCTTAAAATACAGCAACAGCTCAATTACCCATGGGAACATCAACGTACTCTTGCCGAGAGCCTTTTTCATCGACTTCCAGAAAAGCTTTCGCATGTCACGATCTTTATTGAATATATAAAATGAAAATAATGCGAAAATGATATAAAGGGTATCCAAACGCATATTTCGGGTTAACATTGCCTGTTTCAAAGGCGAGCTTATTTTAATTTTTTTAATATCTGCCTGATCAATTAAATTGGCAAATCTTTTGTAAAAATGTTCCGGCGTGTATAGTTTTTTAAAAAGGATTCGATAATTCTTTATCAAGTCTTCGCGCGTCATTAATCTGGGGATAAAATTCATATCCAGGCAGGGGTCTCCGGTTTCCAGCTCGGGATGCAACCGCCCTTCTTCTTCGAGACGGTTCCAGAGCGTGGTTCCTCTAAGGGCATTGAGCATTCCCAATAAAGGGATGGTTACGCCAGCCGATGTAAGGAATCTGTACTGAATATCAAAAATGGATAAATCGTCGTTATCAAACCCCACAATCATTCCGCTGGAAACATATATTCCACGAGACTGGATTTTTTTTATGGCCTCCGCCAGATTGACATTAACATTTTGTCCCTTGTTGCTTTCCCGTAAACTTTCTTCACTTGGGGTTTCTATTCCCAGAAAAACGCTGTAAAAATTTGCTTCGACCATAAGATCCAGCATTTCATCATCAGCGGCAAGATTTACGGTTGCCTGGGTATTAAAGCGCAACGGACGTCTCAGGGATTTATTGTATTTAATAATTTCATGCAGCAATCTCTTGGCGTATTTTGGGCTGCCGATAAAATTGTCATCTGCAAAAAAAATATCAAATTTTCCCAGTTTTGCAAGGCTGTCAATTTCCGCAATCACCAGCTCGGAAGGCTTGTATCTCATTTTTCTGCCAAACAAAGATATCACATCACAAAAATCACAGTTAAAGGGGCATCCCCTGGATGTTTGCACCATTCCGCTGGAATAGTCTTTCATCTTGAGCAAATCATATCGGGGAACCGGGCTGTTTGAGATATCCGGCTCTTTTTGGCCATGATAAATATTTTTATAATTGCCAGATTGCCATTCGGATAAAAATTGCGGCCACACTTCTTCTGCCTCGCCGCAAATCAATACATCAAATATTTTCGCAGCATCTTCCTGATGACCGCTGATATATGGACCACCTCCAACCACAAGACGATTTCTCTTTTTAAATCCCCTCGCTATTTCCGCGATACGTCTGGCATGCATGGTAAATCCGGTAATGCCAACCATATCGCAAGGCGTGTCAAAATTGATTTCTTCGATGTGTTCATCGATAATTTCGACTTCAAATCCTTCCGGGACAAGAGCCGCAACCGTTGCAAGACTTAAAGGGGGCGATGCGGCTTTTTTCCGGATTATTTTATTTATTCCGTTTAATTGCCAAAACGTGTCATGTCCTTTTGGGTGCACCAATAATATTTTTTTCATCATGATCCTTTCACTGATATATTATTAACTTTTTCGAGCTATGGGAGCCAACAGTATTTAGAATGCAATAATATGAAGACCAGTATTTTATAATGTACCACGCTAAATAACAGCACCACGCA
>JAOUFE010000042.1 GCA_029858425.1 Spirochaetia bacterium
GCCATTTTACAAAAAAATTTTCCAGTTTGGGCAAAAACCAGTAAAGCGCCATGCGAATTAGATGGGACACGGTTATGCCAAGCCGCATGGCGGCCAAGCGGATGAGCTTTTCATCATCTCCGTAGAGACACATTATATGACGGTGATATTGTTGGGCAGATTTCTCGCGTGCTTTGACTGTATTGCTATGGATTTTCATAGCTTTAAGCATTCTTAAATTCTTTTTCCGGGATAATCGAAATACGCAATACCTTGTAATCCACGAGTAAGTGCACCCCCGACCCTCGGCCACCTTCCGCACCCTGTTCCACAGCTCCGTCTCCAGATGAACCTCCCAAAGACAGGCAACAGGAATTCTGTAAAATATCCGTTGTTTTTTACACTTCATAACAGTATATCCCCCAAAATTCTGGATTTTTTTCATTATCTGCTAAAAAATTTCACATTTTCCCAAATTTTTACATAATTACAAGTTATCAGAAAAAATTCCGTTCAGACCAATTTGCCAGGATTTAAAATTCCTTCCGGATCCAGATCTTTTTTAAGACTTTGCAAAAAAAAATAAGTAACATCATTTTCTTGCTTCAGCATGGGAAGGTGATCCGTTCCGATCCCATGATGGTGGCTCAGCGCGCCCCCGTGTTTCAAAATTGCATCTGTAACCGCCTTCTTCATTATACCCCATTGTTCTAATGGCTCCGTGGAGAGCGGATAAATGATGGTAAAATAAAGAGCCGCGCCTGTTTCATAGGCGTGCGAAACATGGGACATTAAAAGGTATTTTATAGCCGTTTTTTTTTCTACTTTTTGGACGGCCGAATATATTCCATCGCGAAGTTTTTCAAGCCGGCTCCACAGCACAGAGGTTTCGAATGTATCTGCGGCAATACCGACATTGAGCAATTCGTCGCGCAAATACGGCAATTCATAGCGGCTTGCAAACCAGTCGGTAACCGGCTTTTCTCCAAGTGATATATATTTTATTTTGTTAAAAATATTTTTCTTTTTTATCCAGTAGTATTGGCCAGGCTCGCCCACAGTTAGCATGACAACAGGAGATTTGTAACCAAAAAGAAAAAGTATTTTTTTCTGAAGCCGCAAAACAGTATTCCTGCCTCCCTGTTCATTTTTATTGTTCATCTGCGAAAAATATCGGGTTTCTTCCGGATCCGAAAGCCGCGCCATGTGCAGCCTGATACCGACTTGCCTAAGCCGCCGGAGTACCAGAATTCCCGTATGATAATCCGGAAAAAGCCATGCTTTGTGATTTATTTTTTTTTCCAAACGGTGAATTTTTACTGTTGCCTCGGCAATAATTCCCAGGGTTCCTTCAGAGCCGACAATTAACTGATTTAAATCCGGCCCTTCCGATGGAGCCGGAACATCGCGGGTCTGAAGAATTCCCTGTACAGTAACCATGGAACAACATACCAGCATATTTTCAGCCTTTCCATAAACTCCCGAAAAATATCCCGCGCCCCTTGCCGCCAGCCATCCTCCAAGAGTAGAAAACTCAAACGATTGCGGAAAATGCCCCAGGGTATACCCCGATGGATTGAGCGCTAATTCAACATCCGGCCCCGAAATACCACATTCAAAAGTTGCCGTCATGGAGGTTTCATCAATTTCCTGCATGCGGTTCATTCTTTCCATGTTTACAACAAGAATTCCATTTTGTTTTTTTAGCTTTATGCTGTTTACGCCTCCAACAACGCTGCTGCCACCGCCATACGGGATCACCGCCATTTTATGCTTTTGCGCAAAATCAAGGATGCCTGCAATTTCAGTCCTGGAAACCGGATATACAATAGCATCCGGGAATTCATCGATAACCCCGCTTCGCAGACAAATTAAATCCGGCAGACTTCTTCCCCGGCTATGCACGATACGGTCAAACTTGTTCGTAGAAACGCGGCTAACTGCAGAAATTTTGCGCAGATATTTTATTTGCGCCGGCGACAAACGCGTGTCCGGAATACTAATATCCTTCCAGCCCGTTGACGGCGATGCCTGAAATTCTTTTTTTTCCAACAAGGTTGAAAGTATTTTTAAAAAATCCGGGTTTAGTTTATTCAAAGGAAAACGCTTGTCAGCATGTCCCCATCCATTCCATTTTTTTGCAGAGGATATGTATTTCATACCTGCAGCCGCAATGCCCGCGGAATTACTTCAAAACTTGCCGGCAGACTTCCAAAAACATCGCCGTCGGCATCGATCGTCAAGGGGTACCAGGATTTCACGCTGACTCGCTTTGTTTTATACGTTTTTATCAGGGGATGTCCCGGATGTTTTCCCCTGTAAATTCTCCCCGACAATGACAGAGTTTGCAAAAAATTCATATCGCCCAGAACAACCACATCCAGCAATCCATCGTCAATTTGGGCATCGGGAGCAATCATCATACCGCCCCCGTGAAAGCGCGCATTGGCTATGGCAACATTTCTGATTTTTGTCTCTACGATTTTGTCAGGTTCGCCGGTTTCATCGTTCATCTGCAATTGTACAAGCCTGTTTTTATACGTGAGCATGGTAAGCAGGGTAACGATATAAAATGCTGCCTTGCCCCCAAAAAGTTTTAAAAACTTTATATGATTCATGTTTTCAACAATTTGCCCGCCCATTCCAAAGCTCGCAATATTAATAAAATATCTCGTTGCCTTTTTTTGAGCTGCATTGGTCGATGTTATTTTTCCGATATCCACAGGCCTGATATTGTTGTCCATTAGCCGTAAAATATCTGTATCGTAATTTCCACGCATGTCAAATGTTTTTTTAAAATCCCCTCCGGTGCCATGCATGATGAATGCCAGAACGGCTTTCGGATTTACCGGTTTGTCGTTTGCAAAATACCCGTTTACGGTTTCGCTGAGCGTTCCATCTCCCCCCACGCTGACAAGCCTCTCAAACCCGTGTTTTAGCGCCGATGATGCAATTACCGAAGCGGGTTTTTGCTTTTCCGTAAACTCAAAATCAAACGAACCAATTGCCGCTTCCAGTTTCATTTGAAGCGATGGCCATAATTTTCCGGTTCGTCCATTGGCCGAAGCCGGATTTACAATTGCCATTGTCTTCATGGATAACTACTGCCTCCAGATAATACGTTTTGTACAGGTCTTTTTAAAATGGGGGGCAGGCCGCAACCGCGTGCGGCCGAGGGGGGTTGCGAAGAATACATTGTCCGTAAAAAAAATGACCCCCCTTTTTTTATTGATAAGCCGTCTCCAAATATACATCGTGCCCTATGGCATTGCCGGTAAACGTATTTTACGAAAATTATCTTTTAAATCCCCTGAACCCGGAAGAAAAAAAAGACCTCGCGGATAACCGGGAAGCGCTTATCGGCAAAAACTGTTTTGAAAATGAACTTGCCTTTGGTACTGGCGGCGTCCGGGAAATTGTCGAGCACGGGACCAACCGCTTAAACCGATTTAACATGGCTCGCCTGAACCTCGCGCTAACCGCGACCCTTCGGGAATCCATCCCGAATTCTCCCTTGATAATTATTGCATACGATTCGCGTCTGACTTCCACGGATTTTGCCTGGCAGAGTTATCATATCTTAAAAAGCCGCGGTCTGCGTGTGAAAATATTCCAGCGCCCCGCGCCCACTCCCCTTTTATCGTTTGCCGTTGCCCTTCTTGAAGCCGATGCCGGAATTGTATTAACGGCTTCGCATAACCCTCCAGAATACAATGGCTTTAAGGTTTACGGCAACGACGGCGCGCAAATTGTCTCTCCCATGGATGCCGTCATTGAAAAAAACTATAGAGATATTTCATATGCCAAAATGCTGAATTTTCCCGATTTATACAATTTTAGCCCCCCCGAATTAAGCGATGTCATTGAAAATGAAATTTCCGATGCTTATTTAAGCGCTCTGAAAAGTGAAAATTTTGTTACGGCCGAGCCAAAAAATATTTCTATTTTGTATTCGCCATTGCATGGAACCGGCGGCTGGATTTTTGAAAAAATTTTCAACGCCCTGAATTTTACCAATTTCAAAATTTTAACCGAACAGGCTCTTCCCGACGGAGATTTCCCAACCGTAAAAAGTCCCAACCCGGAAGAACCGGCGGCATTTAAACTTCTACTTGATAACGGAAGAATATACAACAGCGAAATTTTGCTTGCATCTGATCCGGACGCCGACCGCATAGGCGCCGCCATAAGATCGGGAGACAGCTACAAACTGCTTACCGGAAATCAAATTTGTGTCTTGCTGCTGGATTTTTTAATTCGCAAAAAAATGCCCGGCGGCGGCTTTAGGGAACCCTATGTCTGCAAAACCATTGTTACATCCGACCTTGTTCAAAAAATAGCCGTCGACAACAATATCCGGGTTGTCGAAGTTTTAACAGGATTTAAAAATATTGCGGCGGCCATAAAAAACGATCCTGAAAACTATATTTTTGGCGGGGAAGAATCTTTTGGCTATCTGCCGGTAAACTGGGTTCGCGACAAAGATTCCATTTCATCGGCGGTGGCTCTATGTGAAATGGCCTCCACCGAAAACCTCCAGGATACTCTTGAAAAATTATACCTGAAGTACGGGTATTATCACGACCATGCCTTTAGTATAAAAATCAGCGGCGGCGAAAAACAAAGAAAAGATATTATAGACAAACTCAACAATCCGCGCGAATTTATCTCCAGATTAAAATTCTCACGCCAACTCGTGGATTGCATGGATCTGCGCGATGCAAAACAGCTTCCCGGGGGAGACCATAATCAAAAGCTGAAAAAGCAGTTGGGAAAAGCCGAAGTTGTAAAATATTTTTTTGACCCTGACGCAACGATTACCATCAGGCCATCCGGAACCGAACCCAAAATTAAAATTTACATTGGCTTGAAATCTGCCCGCACATTTGACAAAGATTCCCTGCCTGGAATTCAAAAAGAGCTTGCAGACGAAGCTCTCTTCTTGCAAAGGGAAATTGCAAAGCTGCTTGAATCACAGGAGAAATTATGTTGAAGCCATTGACTACCCTCGAATTAAAGCTCATTCATTTGGTTGAAGAAGATTGCAAAAGAACCAATCTGGAACTTGCCAAAATTCTCAAAATACCCGAAGCCGACGTTGAAAACCTGCTTCATATACTTGAAGAAGACAAAATTATTTTAAAATATCGCGCTATTGTCAACTGGGAAAAGATTGAAAGCCCGGAAGTAGTCGCCCTGATTCAGGTTACCGTAACCCCGTCCCAGGGCGAAGGCTACGACGAAGTGGCGCGCAAAATATCCAATCTGGAAGAAGTCAGCACCTGCATGCTTGTTTCAGGCTCTTTTGATTTGCTGGTTGAGGTGGGTGGGCCGTCGCTGAAAGATGTGGCCTTTTTTGTTGCCGACAAGCTGGCCACCATCGCCGGTGTCGAACACACCAGAACCAACTTTCTTTTAAAACGGTATAAAGAAGGCGGCGATATTTTTTCGGGATCTGAAAAAACGCACCGCCTGCCTGTAATGATATGATTCCTATTTTACCTTGTTCAGCAATTCGCTGATTCTTTTTTCCAGTATTTCCTTTTGAAATTTATTCTCGGGAAAATCGCTTTCAAATAAATATAATATGTTTTTCCCGAGGGCGTTTTCCCGTGGTTCATCAAAGTCATAGGCATAGACTTTAATGGAGTTGGTACCAGAAAGAAAATAAAGCCTGATCCGCGTACCTGCCCTGAGAATGTTGTCATTTGTTACATTGATATCTTTCTTGACCGAGTAAATGCCTGTATACTGGCTTTCGAGGGTTCTTAGTTCGTCATCCTTGACAAAACTAATGGTGCAATGAACCATTGCTGTCAGCAATAACAAAAATAAAATATTTCTCTGCATGCGCCATGCTTGACACGCGATTTAGAATTTCAACCTTTTAATACGATGCCCGGTAATTCTGATGACAAATTCAAGAGCTACAGAATACTTTTACTATCTCATTTGCCATGATATCTGGGCAATTTTCAAGGAGAGTTCTTTTAATAATTTCCGTGTAATATCCATGGTCTGCTTTACTGTGATATCATCTATCAAGGATGTTAATTGCGGCGCTGAACTTTAAAATACAATAAACATATTTTTGCCAGTCATGACCCTGAATCACGCCTGAATTTTCCTGCTCAGGACTGTTGCAGCCATTCAGGCTGGCGCCAATAGCAGGCGCCCAGTCAACGTCAACAAGGGGATTATTTGTATTGAAGCCAGTATCTGGCCATGATGCAGAAATTGTATTAGCAGGGGGTATTGGTTTCAGAATGATTTGAACTCCTGTTGTATCTGTTGAATTTAATAATATTTGGGAAATATCAAGATTATATCCTGGCTTGGTAAAAACCATGGTAATTATGGAGGGCTGATACTGCTCCACAGGATTGTGTTCCTCCCCATCACGAGATTCGTGTTTTATAGTCCAGGATGAATCATAATTAAAGATCGAAGGAATAACGTCCTCGTTATGCCTGTTATTCTTGCTGTCCTCTGATCTGTCGCTATTATGACTGTCGTTGTCACGATGTTTGTCCGGTTGATATATCTGAACATGAAAATTAGTATTGGCAGAACCCAGAATCGTAGTTAATAAGGTCTGGACAGGCGTGAGTCCGGCAGTTTTAAAGCCGTAAGCGTCTATAGAAGCCATTTGATAACGAACTCCAACCGCATGGTGTCCGGTTTGATCTTTTACAGTTCCGGAAATGGTTCTGGAGTAATAAGCTGGTCCGGGATTTTTGCTAAAATTACAAATAAACAAATACAAATAAACAAATTTATGCTTGATATTAGCAGATGGATTTTTTATATGTTTTGGTTTGCATGCGGGAATTGTTTTATAAATATAAAATCATTATTCCAATTTTAATTATTTCAATTATATATAATCTGTTCTGGTTTTCCATTTTTATTTATTTGTCTCTTGAGTTTTCATTGTACAGAATTTCCATTACGATATTATTTCTGTTGTTTTACATAATGCTGGCGCAACCTGCGAAGGATTACTTTCTTCATTCCATATTTTTCAAACTTTTATATCCGGATACTTCGACACGGGTAATTCAGGATACTCGTATCAAGGAATTGGTAAAAAAAAGCGATATCCCTGTTCTTTTGAAAATACTTCTAAAGGAATTAAATCTAAACGCGATCAGTATGATTACTATTGACCATCCTTTTGTGCAGGAAAACTTTCTTCGAGATACAGAACAAACGATCCGTAAAATTTCTGCCCAGGATTTTATGGTGATCTCAAAATATTTTCAAACCAACCTTCAGCATACCCTGTCCATTCAAATGCCCGAAGAAATCAAGAATATTGCGGATTTGTATTCATGGAATACCATTATTCCTGTTTACTACAAGTCGCGTTATTTTGGTTTTCTTGCGGTTCGAAGCGATGGTGCGCCGCGAAAAATGATTCCCCTTGAGGCTTTGGCCGGCCGAACCGGATTAATTCTGGAAAATGAAATTCTGACAGAATCCGCAATTAATAATGAATCCTTCAAAAAAGAATTTGGCTTTGCTCGCCATGTCGAAAGATTTTTGGTTGAGCCAAAACCTCTTGAATCAGGGGGCTACCAGATATCGATCGATAAATCCTCTCCTGGCATAACGAATTTTCCTGTCTTGTTTGAAAAGTCTCTCATAAGCAACCGGGATGATGGCATGTACATGGTTTTTTGTAAAATTTCCAAATCAAACAGAAAAATGAGGACAATGATGTTGTTCATGATTGCCGGTTATTTTTTAATGGTTTCGAGATATTCAAAGAATTTAAACCAGTTGTATAAATCCCTCAATCAATTGCTCTGCAAAAACGGATCCGAATTTTCCGTTGATGGCTTTCTGATTGAAAAAATTTCTTCCGTCAAATGGAGAGTTTGTTTTTTTGGTAAAAATATTCGTCTAAAAGAAAATGGCCAGGAAATGAAATTGACACCGACGCCCCCCATGGGAGTAGAAACAGACGACTATCATTTTGTGGATCTGAAAAATCCAACAGAAATTATTTTCTATCTTGCCCCCATGATACATCTGAAAATTGCAGATTCCAGGAAAATCTTTAAAAGTCAAAACCAGTCCCGGCTGAATACACCTCAAAATATCCGATAAAATTATTTATGATGAATAAATTATACATATTGCCATATATTTTTATCTGGTTATTTTTTGGTTACGAAACATATTCCATGTACTCTTTTATTTCATTGCATAACCAGCCGGTATTGAATTCTCCGTTCGGTATCCTGATGATCACCTTAAATCCTGTTTTTACCGGAGGTTTTTATTATTATCATTTATACGAAGTGCATAAAATTCAAATTTTTCCCATTGGAGACTGGTTTTTTGCGCTCAGTCCGATTATGGCGGCCATAGTTTTTTTTCAGCTATCTTTTTTATTTATTATTTTATTTGCAAAAATCAGAAAAACTGAAAACTCCTTTATTATTTTCGCGGTCGTGATAGCGCTTCAATATATACTTTTCTTTGATTTTGTAACCTCCCACAAATGGACACTATTCTTCTATTTTTTTACGATGGCAACCAATATTGCATTTATGAACATGTTTTTAACGTTGTTAAACAAAAAATTTCCCGTATGGATATGGCTTCCATGGTTGATACTGTCAGGTTATGTAACTTACCATATGCATCCGGACTCTGCGCATGAAGAAATTCAATTAATTAAATTACTCGGAGGATTGCATTTTGTAACATTATTATCCGGAATTGTTGTTTACATTTATGATGAGGTATACCCCCAAAAGTGGTATACCATAAAAAGTTTGCGTCTGAGGAGGCTTTTTATTTTTACTTCATTATCCATTATTATTATCCCTGCAGTAAGTTATCTTATTCCTCTGTATGTAAACGTAACCGCATCTGTGTATCACAATGTCGCGTTTTATGTTCCGGCTATTTTCCCGATGATGATCATGATATTTAGTTTACATAGCGGTTTTATTTTTTTTGAAAAACCGGTTCAAACATGGTATTTAAGGCTTGTTTACTTTTTGTTTTATATTTTCTTGTACGGACTCATTGTGGGATTTGAAGGATTATTTGTTTTTACCAACAGCGGAGTAATCTGGATTCACATATTATCCGTTCTTGCATTTATATTTATTTTTGACGCTTTGCGCTTATTGTCAGAAATCAGCATTAAGTATTATATAAATTACCGCAAATTTATTTTTGATGAACACATAACCGACATCTTTCAGTATATTCGGACCCCCTTTCAATTTGAAGAGGGAATGGACAGGTTTCTCCAAATGACCGAAGCCGGTTCGCAATCTTCAAAGGTAACCCTGCTTTTGAGCAAAAATCTCTTTGGATCATGGTTAGGTGAAAAAAATAATGTTCGATTGGTAGATGATGAAGATCCGGTTTGGGACATTCATAAAAAATACTGGTTTCAGGAAAAGCTCGTTATTACTCTTGCAGATAAAGGACTTGCAGGATTATATCTGCAAAAATATGCCGGCGTGATATTTATTTTTCTCAATTACTTTAAAGGCGCCATTGTATTGGGCGAAAAGTCCAACTCAACTCCGTACCTGTCGGAAGACATCAAGTATATACGGGATTTAGTCCGGCAAATTGAACCCATCATGGAAAACTTCAAGCTGCTGGTGGACAATATCGAAACAAAAAAATTTGAAAGGGAACTGGACGTAGTTTCCCAGGTACAAAGGAAAATGGGTCAGCCGGTCAGAAAAAACAAAAATATTCATATTTATTTGTACAATCAACCTTCGCGCGTTGTAACCGGCGATTATCTTGAGGTGTTCTATCTTTCCAGAAACAAATACCTTTTGCTGCTTGGGGATGTGAGCGGCCACGGGCTTGCCAGCGCATATTTTATGGGAATGGTCCGATCCCTGATTGATGGACTCGTACATTCAAAACATTACTCTTTGCCGCAGATTTTCAAACTAATCAATTCTGTTCTTTGCGATAAACAGGGATCTTCCACTTTTATGACTCTCTCCGCTATTGAGATTTCGATAATTAAAACCGAAACGGGTCATTGTGTTCGCCTCGACTATGTAAACGCTGGTCAGCACAATCCCGTAATTTATCTCCGGGAAAAAGACAGTTTTATTGATTTACCTGGCAATCAAACAGTATTGGGGGTAATCGATACCGACTACGAGGCTCATACAAAAATATTTTCAGAGAATCTGAGGCTCATTCTGACTTCTGACGGCGCCTTTGAAATCTTTAATGCCGATGGCGAGATTCTGGGAGAACAAAGATTTATAAAATGGTTGGGAGAAAGCATTCATTTAAGCGCGGAAGATCAAAAAACTTTTCTTATGCAAAATATCCAGCAATATAGCGCCAATTCCAGCGCTTTTGATGATATCTCTATTCTTATTGCCGACGTTACGCTTCAAGATTACTCTTCCAATTGATTAAATTTTGCGACTTTTGTTTCGTTTTTCATAATATCATCCATAACCTGACTTGCCGAGTTTTTGTTGGCAGTTTTTATTTCATCTTCAATATTGCCCACAGGTTTCACCGGGGTATTTTTTCCGGTTTGGATCAGGTTTCCAACGGAGACAATGAAAAGATTATCTTCAATATCCCACGGACCTTGAATTTTATTTGAACCATTTGTCATTGAAAGAATAAAAGGCTCATAGTTTTCAAGAAGGCTGAAATTTATTTTACTGTTTTTTTCGACCGACGAAAATTCTGTATTTAACGAAACCTCATGCAAATGGACAAAAAAACCGCCATACTTTTTATTTAGCTGGGGAAGCGTATCTGTTTTGATTTCCTGATTCAGGGTACTTAACCATTTTTTTTCCGTTTCTGTTTTTTTCTCGTTTATTAAGGCCTGTGTAATAACCTCTCTTTTCATCTCGGTAAGTTTATCGTTTTTGTCTTTGGCGAGATAGTCTTTTTTGAATTTTTCCTGAATATCTTTCTCTGAAATATTTGTCATCGATTTCAAAATTTTCTTTTTTTCATCGGGGGTAAAGACAAGGATATCATAAGAAACTTTCGTGTTTTCAAGCTCTTCCATATCCGACGATTCATAGCTGCTGACCATTTCAAATTTCTCCAGAAGCTGACGGTTTACACGTACCATGTCGCGCACAGCTTCATTTTCTATAACGGCAAACCCAAGCCGCCGTGGCTTTAGAAATTCCTTTTCAAATCTTGGGAAATCAAAACCGTCATTGGTCTGATACTCTTTAAAATTTTCTTTCAGATATCTTGCAACAATCGTATGCCGGGCATCTGATAGTGGATACATTCCGCTTTGTTTTTGCATCACCTCTTGAAGTTTTTCAGATACGAGATAATCCAGGGCATATTTGGTTAAAAAACTTTCCTGGGAAGCAAAACTTTGAAACTGGGGAAGTCTCAGCAGATAATTTTTCATGTTTTGCACTTCTTTCCGCGTAATAATCTCGTCGGCTACTTTTGCCGCGAGAAGTTTTTCAGAGTTTGCCGCGCTTCCGATAAACGAAGGCATTCCAAATGTTAAAATAATAATACCTACAAGAAAAACAAGGAAACCATAACTGATCCACTTAAATAACTTTTCGCCAATTTTCATAAAGCCAGAATGTTTCCCTGAAACAAGGTTACAAATATTTTTCAACAAAAGTCGGATTGGATACGAGCATGGGAGAGTTGGGCATGAACCTCAATAATCAGATCAAAATGTATTAAAATGCGTGTTTTTGGGGCGCTCCTCGACCCAAAAACTGCGTCAGTCTAAATCATTCTAAGTGAATATCGAGTTCATGCCCAGGCTCTTTTACCATCAGTACTGACTCAGTCCGCAGTTAATGTCTCCGGGGCTGCATGGGGGGCAAAGCAAAACTTACCGAACCAAGTCAGTACTCATTTTGCTTCCTGTTTTTGCAAAAAATATTATTGACAAAGCAAGAGTTTTCATACCTGTCTCAATAAGAATTTTTTTTAATAAGGAGTATACATGAAAAAGAATACTATATTGTTTATGATTTTAGGAGTTTTGGCCAGTTTTGCATTATATGCAAATTCTGACAAGAAATCGCATGGCCACGAAGGTAAACCAGGAGATCGAATGATGGAAATGCTGGATACCAATAAAGACGGCAAGATATCCAAAGAAGAGTGGTCAGCTCATTTTGATGCGATTGATATGAATAAGGATGGATTTTTAAGCAAGGAAGAACTGGACAAGCATCACGAGATGAATCGCGACAAGATGCATGAGCATATGCACGACTCTATGAAAAAGGAAAAAAAATAATCCGATAGAACCAATTATTTTTAGCCTTAAAATGCGCAGTTTTGGGGCGCGAACCGCCCCAAAACTGTGCGAATTCAAATCATGTTGATTGAATTTTCAGCATGCCAAAGCTCGTTTGAGCCCAACAAAGCAGAAAAGAATTGACGGGGTAAAAACAATAAAAAGTGTTGATTTATATGATGAAACCGGAACGGGAAAAACGAGAATTTAATGTATATGACTACTTTTTGAGCGGCACTCATGTGCGCGGGGAAGAACCAATTGAATCTGCCCTGAAAAGATTCAAGCGCGAAGTCACCAATGCTGGAATTTTAACAGAACTGAAAAAACGCGAATTTTATGAAAAACCAAGCGTAATCAAAAAACGAAATATCGAAGCGGCGATACGTAAAAGAGCCCGCAAAAGAATATTGTTCAGCTCGGAATAATTAAAATAAGAATTTGACTTTCTGAATACAGAAACAAACCATATTTTATGGCTTCTGATGCAGAGAATCTTCTGCAAAATATCTCTATCGAATCGTATATACAGAGATATCTACAACTAAAAAGAAAGGGCAATAATTTATGGGCGCTCTGCCCGTTTCATTCTGAAAAAAGCCCGTCTTTTAGCATTTCCCCCGAAAAAGGAATTTTTAAATGTTTTGGATGCGGCAAGGGCGGCAATTTAATTACCTTTGTGCAACTCTACGAACATGTAGATTTTCCGGAAGCGCTGAAAATGCTTTCGGAATATTCGGGAATTCCTCTTGAAGGTTCCCGTAATAAAAGCAAAACAGAAAGTAAAAACCATCGCGACCTTTTAGTATCCTTAAATCACAAGGCAAAGGATATATTTGCATCCGAAATTCAATCTGCGGCAGTTCAGGAATATCTTAAAGAAAGAAACATTCGCACAGACTCGGTTCAGACTTTTTCTCTTGGTTTTTCGCCGCCTCAATTTAAATTTCTCGAAAAATCCCTTTATAAAAATCTCCAGGCCGCAGATCAGGAAAATCTTCAAAAAGGACTTCTGGAGCTGGGACTTTTGGGGCAGGGAAGCGACGGCAGCATTTACAACCGTTTTCAGGATCGCCTGATTTTTCCCATAATCGATATCCGCGGAAAATGTGTGGGTTTTGGAGGGCGCATCATTGAAAACAAGGAAAACACGGGAAAATATATTAATTCTCCGGATTCACTTGTTTTTCATAAAAAAAATTCTCTGTATAATTTAAACCGGGCCAAAGAGTTTATACGACAGGATGGGCAGGTCATCGTGGTAGAAGGATATCTGGATGTCATTGGTCTTTATCAGGCCGGGATTGACAATGTCGTGGCTCCGCTTGGAACAGCCTTTACCCCGGAACAGGCCAGAATGTTGAAAAGGTATACAGACCGGGTTATTTTGTTTTTCGACAGCGACACAGCCGGAGTTGAGGCGTCTTTCAAAGCGCTTGGCCTCGCGAGGAACCAAAAACTCGATGCGCGCGTAGTGGTTCAAAATTCGCAAAAAGATCCTTTTGATTTAAGCCAAACATTAACAAAAGTAGATTTGTTATCTTTAATGGATACGGCAAGATCGGAAACGGCGTTTGTATTGTGGTATTTTTTCAGCCACAAGAACAATATCAGCCGCATCACCGAAAAGAGAACGGCCATTGAATCTCTTTTTCAGTATGTAAGCGAACTGGAACAAGAATGGGAAAAAGACGAGTATTTAAAGGCGGCGGCGCCGGTAATAGAAGTCGATTTCGAAGCGTTAAAAAGCGATTTTGGGAAATATTTTAAAACCGGAAACATGGTCGCACCGCGGCAGGAAAAGTTTTCGGCTCCGGAGAAAGTGCCAAATATCGAAAAGGAAATTTTATCTCTGCTGCTGAAATTTCCTGCGTACTGGCAAAAGGAAGCCCTTCTGGCGGAAATGCGATGGACGCATAAAAATATCTACCTGTTGTTTACTTTTTTCCGGGATCGCCTGAAGGCCGGCGAATTCTGGAACTGGAATGAATTAAGTCAGGCGTTAAATCTTTTGCCCGAAGACCTGAGCAATCTATTAACCGAAATCATGATGGAAATGGAGGATATTTTTGCGGACTGGGAAAAAACCCGCAAAACCGACTCCGCCGATATGGAAAAATATTTTATGAAAAAACTGGAAAACCTGATTTTTCAACATAAAAAAAATAAAATCAATCTCGAAATCACAGACCTGCAAAAAAGTCTGGCCTCTGCCGAGCGCCTTCAGGATGAAAATATGGATTCCATTGCGGAAGAGTTGCACAATTTGCTAAATGATAAAACCAAAATTGAAAAATTTCTTGCGGAAAACAAATAACGGATTTTGGGGAGGGGAGAACGGAGAATTCTGACGAGGCAATCACCGCTTCTCCCCTGGCGCGAACATGGTTTCGCGCCACCCCTTGCATCTACTTCGGTGACTGACTGACATCAAACAGTATGAATTTCGAGTTCCAGCCTGGCCTCCCTGTCTGGGCTCCTTGTTGACAGACTGGCTAATCACAAAATAGTTTCCATACGGAAACCTGACATGGAGATTTTGTGAAAAAAAAACCAGAACATGATGAAGTAATTACCATTGATTGTCATTATGTCCGCGAATTACTAACGGCATCCTATTTAATCAAGCGCGATGGCAATGGTATAATCGTCGAGACCGGCCATGGAGCCTCAGCCGAACATATTTTCAACTCCATCAGGGAAAACGGACTTGCCCCGGAAGACATTTCGCATATATTTATTACACATATCCATCTGGATCATTGCGGAGGATTAAGCGCTCTATTAAAAAAATGCGTCAATGCCACGGTAATTTGTCATCCGCGAGCCAGACCTCATCTGATTGATCCATCCAGATTGATTCAGGGCAGTATCATGGTTTATGGAGAACCTCTTTATAAAAGTCTTTACGGAACCGTTGAGCCCATTGCCGCAGAAAAAATCCAGACAGCAGAAGATAATGAAATTATCATAATTGGCAAAAGTTCATACACAATTTTACATACAGAAGGCCATGCAAAGCACCACATATGTATTCACGACTTGACAAACAATACAATTTTTACCGGCGATACTTTTGGGCTGGCCTATCCCGATTTTCAGCGAGGGTCAAAGAAATTTATTTATCCGGCAACAACGCCGACAGATTTCAATATACCCGAAGCTCGAAAAAGTATTGAGAGAATACAGGGATTGAAGGCAGAAGCATTATGGCTGACCCATTTTGGACAATGGGAGGACATTGGATACGGAGCGGATTCTCTGCTGGAAGCTCTTGACAAGATTGAAAAATTTCAAACAGAAGCTCTGAAAAAAAATCTGGAAGGAAAAGACCTGGAGATTTTTTGCTACGAAAAATTTAAGGCATTTATCAACAGCGGGCTGGAGAACAGAAACCTTGTATTATCTGCCGGTCAATGGAAGGTGTTTGATTATGACATGCGCATAAATTCCATGGGCATTGCCCGCTCCATTGATAAACAAAGGGAAAGAATTTGAAAGTCAAAATATATGAGTAATGATTTGATCCGGTAAGTTTTTTTCCCACGGGGGCAAAAAAACATTTATCAGGGTCTGAGTCAGTACTCATGTCAAAACGGGTTTTATTTTTGTCCATAAATCCTGAAATAGTATATATTACGCTTCGAGCAGGGGATGGCCGCGCGGCCCGGTTCAGCCGGGAGTGAGGAAAGTCGGACACCTGGGAACCTGAAGGTCAGAGAAATCTGGAGATATGGAAAGTGCCACAGAAAATAAACCGCCCCGCGCTACTTTTCGATGAAAAGTGATGCGAGGTAAGGGTGAAAAGGCGGGGTAAGAGCCCACCGCGTTGTTTGAAAAAATAACGGCATGGCAAACCCCCTTCGGTGCAATTTCAAGCAGCTCTCGTTTGGTTCCCCGTTCGGTATGTATATGCATACTGGAAGGGAGCGGGTAGAAAGCAAAGAGGCAGACAGTATAATGTTTGTCCAAGATAAATGGTCATCGTCCATTGTATGAATGTGCAATGGGAACAGAATCCGGCTTACACCTGCTCAATTTTTATGCGGCTTTTTCTATGTCGGGATTCTCGATGGTATCGTTTGGAATTTCATCAAAGTTAATATAAAGCTGATATCGCAATAATTGCTCCAGTTTTTTGCGTCCACGTCTGATCTTTCGATACACATTTGTAATACTCGTTGCAAAAATTTCGGCAATCAGCCGCAACGGCGCCGCGCCCTTGCTTATGGCCAGCGATTTTAACAAGCGTTCTCGTTTGCGGCGGCAGTTTATGTCATAATTGTCCCGCAGATTTATGTTGACGATATACAGTTTTTGAAAAACCGACTCGCGCATTTTCTTTTCCGATATAGACTTGTTGTTTAAACAGGATAAATATTTTCGATAACTGACAAAAGTTGCGCGCCGTCCGCCTTTTCTTACAAGATATCGAAAATTCTTATAGTTTAAAGAAAAACCGTAATAAAGCTTGATTGCAATTTCTTCATCAATACCCAGCTTGCTCAGGCAAAATTCGGTAATGGTTCTGATATTCCCTGTATTGCCGCAATAATCATTCATGGATTCAAATACAGACTCGCTGTGATGCTCCGGATTTAACTCATAATATTCATTTACATTTTCATATTTTTTCCTTTCCTGAATTTTTCCACGGTAATTGTTAAGTCTTCTTTTAACTCTTGAAGTAAAGTAAACCAGGAAGGAAATATAATAGGCAGGCTCATATTCCTCCAGAAATTTTTTTGTATTACCCATAATTTCAACAAAAAAATCTGACGCAATATCAAAATCAACATACGGACGACTTGTCAGGTAAAAATAGGTATATTTTTTCAGCTCATCCATGACAAACAATCGTTGAGGCGAGTCTTTGCCTGCGTTCCAATAAAGCTCAAAAAGTTCTTGAAATTCTGTCTCGTCAATTTTTATTGACCAGTTTATAGGCTTCATACAAATTCCCCTTTTGGTCTTAGGTGGACGCAGGATATACAGGGGTCAGGATACGTATAAATTGGGTCGGTTTCTTACATCAACAAAATTCTGCGCCCTACGAAAGGACTTTTTATTTCTATGAACATAATAGAAGTATCAGATGATTTTACAATAATTTTTTTAAATAATATAAAGTGAGGTAGAAAAATGCGATTTGCAAAACTTGAAGGGCTTGGAAATGATTATTTATTTACCGAAGATATTCCGAAAAATCCGTCCCGCGCAGCCAGATTGTTATGCGACAGGCATTATGGTATTGGAGCCGACGGGCTGGTTCTGATAATGCCTCCGGATAATCCCGAGGCTGATGTAATGATTCGCATTTTTAATCCCGATGGATCAGAAGCGGAAATGTGCGGCAATGCCCTGCGTTGCCTTGGAAAGTACCTTTATGACCGCGGAAAAACCACCAAGCAGGAACTATTGGTAGAAACACTCAAAGGACTTGTACCCACAGTATTGATGGTTCGCGATGGACGAGTTTACAGAGTCAAGGCTGATATGGGAGAACCCATTTTACAGCGCGCCAAAATACCAATGCAATGCGCCCCCGGAGAAGAGGAACAACAGGTAATGAACGAAAAAATTTATCTGGATAACATGCAAACCTTTGAATTTACCGCCGTGTCGCTTGGAAATCCCCATTGCATAATATGGGTAGATAATGTAGATTCTTTTGCCGTAGAAAAATTTGGTCCGATTATAGAAACCTATTCCCTTTTTCCAAACCGTATCAATGTAGAATTTCTGGAGATGGTCGACGAAGATGTCGTTAAACAACGAACATGGGAACGCGGCGTGGGAGAAACCCTTGCCTGCGGAACCGGCGCTTCGGCGGCGGTCGTTGCCGGAGTTCTTTCGGGTAAAATAAAAAGAAAAAGCAAAGTAGAGTTAAAAGGCGGCGTTCTTGAAATTTACTGGTCCGAAAAAGACAATCATGTGTACATGACCGGCCCATGCAAAGATGTTTTCGAAGGCGAAACCCAAATTATTTAAGCGGAAAAGACTTTGTATTTTCAGGATATCATCCGGAATCTTAACGAATACTGGGCTTCGCAGGGCTGCCTGATTGTGCAGGGAGTCGATACCGAAGTGGGCGCCGGAACATTTAACCCGCATACTTTTTTAAGAGTGCTGGGGCCAAAACCCTACAAGGCTGCGTATGTAGAACCATCTCGCAGACCCACCGACGGCAGGTATGGGGAAAACCCCAATCGTTTGCAGCATTATTATCAATACCAGGTGATTATGAAGCCCTCGCCTGAAAATTCGCAGCAGGTTTACCTCGAGTCCTTAAAAATCCTCGGCATAGATTTGAAGAAACACGACATTCGCTTTGTCAAAGATGATTGGGAATCGCCGACCCTGGGCGCCAGCGGACTTGGGTGGGAGGTCTGGCTTGACGGAATGGAAGTCACTCAATTTACCTACTTTCAGAATTGCGGCTCACTGGAATTAAATCCGGTGTCTGTAGAGTTTACTTATGGCCTGGAAAGACTGGCCATGCATATCCAGAATATTGACAATGTTTTTGATATCCAGTGGAACGAAAACCATACTTACGCGCAAATTCACAAACAAACAGAATACGAATACTCTGTTTATAATTTTGAAATTGCTTCAACCGATCTGCTTGTAAAATGGTTTGACGAATACGAATCCGAGGCAAACAAAATATTTTCTTTTGAAGGCGCCAGGCTTGTTTTTCCAGCTTATGATTATCTAATGAAATGCTCCCATGCCTTCAATCTGCTGGATGCGCGGGGAGCCGTTTCGGTTTCCGAAAGAGCCCGGTATATTGCACGCATTCGTCATCTTGCACAAAAAATTGCACAGCGATATGTTGAAACCAGCCAAAGTAAACGCCAATCATGAACAGAATTCATCTCCGGGG
>JAOUFE010000164.1 GCA_029858425.1 Spirochaetia bacterium
GCGGGAATGCTCACTACTGTGCTTATGCCGTTATTTAAGGTTAAATTCAAAGTACCGCCGGCAAGCGTTACCGGTTCTGAAAAATTAATGGTAACATTTATGGCCGCTGTTGGACCATAAGAACCACTTGCGGTTGTAGAGGTAAATGATGTTATTGTTGGAGCTGTTCTGTCTGAAGTAATGCCAAATTGCGTTGCTGCAGCGCTATTATTGCCAGCAAGGTCAAGGGCTGATCCAGCTGCAATATTTACAGTTATTGCCCCGTCGGCTGTTGGCGTTATATTAAAGGTATAGGTAGTACCAGATACCGCTACAAAAGTGCCAGCTGTACCATTGGTGAGCGCAATACTTCCAACGGCAAAACCGGTGACGCTTTCGCTGAATGTAGCGGTCATTGGTATGGTTGCCAGATTCGTTGGATTCGCTGCTGTCGATGAAATTAAAACTGTGGGGACGGTATTATCAACATTAAAGGCGGTACTTGCTGCGGAGACCAGATTGGTATTTCCGGCAAGGTCGCTGGCCGTTGACGCGGCAACTGTTATTCCAATCGTACCATCTCCAGTGCAGTTGGTTAGAGCTACTGTCGGCGTTGCGGTATTTCCATTTATTATGGATTTGGCGCAGGTTGCGGTTCCCGTGGTATTTAGAGTAATTCCGCTAACAAGGAGGTTAATGGTATTTGCGCCAGAATATGTTACCGTATAATTTACGGTGCCAGCGCTGTTCGTCAATGTTGCTGACGGAGCGCTTACAGCTACCGTTGGCGCTGTTCTGTCTGAAGTAATGCCAAATTGCGTTGCTGCAGTGCTATTATTGCCAGCAAGGTCAAGGGCTGATCCAGCTGCAATATTTACAGTTATTGCCCCGTCGGCTGTTGGCGTTACATTAAAGGTATAGGTAGTACCAGATACCGCTACAAAAGAACCAGCTGTACCATTGGTGAGCGCAATACTTCCAACGGCAAAACCGGTGACGCTTTCGCTGAATGTAGCGGTCATCGGTATAGTTGCCAGATTCGTTGGATTTGTTGCTGTCGATGAAATTAAAACTGTGGGGACAGTATTATCTACATTAAAGGTAGTACCGGGAGCTGATGCACTATTGATTATTCCCGATGCATCGGTCGCTGTATTTGCGGCAACTGTTATACCAATCGTACCATCTCCTGTGCAGTTGGTTAGAGTTACTGTCGGCGTTGTGGTAGTTCCATTCGTTACTGCTACAGAGCAGGTTGCGGTTCCCGTAGTATTCAAGGCAATATTGGCTGCTGTTAAATTAACCGTACTGGCTCCACTATATGTTACAGTATAATTAATAGTTGCGGTACTTTTTGCATTGGTTAATGAGGGCAGGCTTGTGGCTACGATCGGGCCATTTGCGGCACACCTGGCATGAATAAAATTTATGTCCGTAGTACCTACTGTTCCCAGGTTACTGGAGATGTTACAAAGCAAACCCGATGGTTGGGAAATTACAGTAATAGAGAATGTATCTCCGCTATTCATTGTGGAAGAAAATGTAAAAGCATCGTTGCCGGTTCCTGAACCGGTTATACTCAGGCTGTCTGCGCCATTGTTTTGGAGAACCAAAACTCCTCCGGAATTCAACCCCTCAGCAATGCCCCCAATATGATATTTGTTTGATACCGATACCTGGCCGGGAATTGGAACATTCGTATCCAGAGAACAAGTAATATTACAATTTACGAAAGAAAATACTGAAAAAACAGCAAGAATAAATAACTGGATTAGCTTTTTTTTTGTTTTTGCGCCATCGGGCGGGCAGGGATTGAAATATTCACATTTCGTGTAACTTTCTGTATTCATGAATATGATACCTTGAATCTCCATTTTTCTGGTATTATTTAAAGCCCCTGTATTTTGTCAAGTTTTTTAAGCCATCCATTTTGAAGTTTGTCAAAATGGGGGATTTTGGGGTGAAACGGGGATCTGTCGAATCTGATGTGAATTTGCTCCTGTCTGGTCAGCCAACGTTCTCCGTGCTGTCGGGTTATATTCCCGGGAATACAATATTTTAATCTTTACGCTCAAGCTATGGTTGAGATAATCAGCCATGCAAAAATTGCTGCGAGATGTTTCAGATACAGCCCTTATGGTTGCCATGTACCGCGCCATTGAAACCCGGAGGCCGGATGCCTTGTTTAAAGATCCGTTTGCAGAAAAACTTGCCGGCGAACGCGGGAAAAAAATTATCGAATATATTCCAAAAAATTTTATTGGTGGGTGGTCCATTGTTATTCGTACGATAATCATAGATAATTTCATAAAGTCTTGTATAAAAAACGGAGTGGATACTGTGCTGAACCTTGGAGCAGGTCTCGATACGCGTCCTTATCGAATGGGTTTACCGTCCACTCTGCGATGGGTTGAGGTAGATTTTCCGCATATAATCAAGTATAAAAAAAAACTGCTCAAAAAGGAAAAACCAAATTGTGTCTTGTTGCAAATAGAACTCGACCTCGAAGATCAAAAGACCCGGCAAAAACTGTTCAAAAAAATCAATACGGATTCTAAAAAAATTCTGGTATTAACCGAGGGTGTAATACTGTACCTTTCTCCGCAAAAAGTCGCTGATCTTGCAAGAGATCTTGGCATGTTCCAGAATTACCAATACTGGATTGTAGACTATTTTTCGCCCGAAGCCATGCGTCATCGTCCAAAAGGAGACCAAATGAATAATGTGTCCTTTAACTTTTTTCCAGAGACAGAATGGTTTGATTTTTTTAAGCAAAATGGATGGGGGTTAAAGGATATCCGTTATTTGTCAGAAGAAGGTCGTCGATTAAAACGCGCCAACCCATTGCCCCTTTCCGTAAAGATAAAAACAATCATACGCGCTATTATCTCTTTACAAATCCTGCGTGGAGAGTTTAACCGGTTTATTGGATATGCCATATTGCATCCGGTAAAATCACAAGAGTTTGGGTCGAAACTCGAAATTCAGTAAGAATAAATTCAATTAGCGTGGTTTCTCATTTTTTTATTGCCGGATTTCTTTTTTGTAATTAGTTTATTAGCATTATCTAATATTTGAGAAATATTGGTGCAGGATTTTGTATGGCAAACTATCTAAAAGAAATTTCATCTGACCAGTTTGAAAGCGAGGTTTTGGCGTCAAATACGCCCGTCGTTCTGGATTTTTATTCTACTGAATGTCCGCCATGCGAAGCTTTGGCGCCCAAACTGGAATCCGTTGCAGAAAAATTTTCCAGCGAGATTAAATTTCTAAAAATATTCCGACAACAAAACAAAGAGCTTGCCCGGAGTCTTGACGTTAGCTCAAGCCCCACTTTGCTATTTTATTCCGGCGGCAAAGAATCTGCCGCTCGTTTGAGCGGAGGAATCCAGAAAAAAAATATTTACAATCATATTTCCGGGTTATTGCCTGCTGATACATTTAACCGTTTGAATACTCCTGTCCGGAAAATTTACCGGGAAGCAGACGTCATTATTATTGGGGCTGGACCCGCTGGTTTAACCGCCGGCCTTTATGCGGCACAGGCAAAATTAAATACGGTTGTTATCGATCAGGCAATGCCTGGCGGCCAGGTTTCCACAACGCATCTAATATCCAATTATCCGGGAACCGGCAAGCCGCTTCATGGCTATGAATTAATGCACCAGATGAGTTCACAGGCGCTCGATGCCGGAGCGGAAATTTATTCAGCCGTTGACATTACTTCCGTGGAACTTTCCCGTAAGGACAACCGCCATGAAGTTACCGTGGACAATGAAACAATATTGTCTGCGCCAGCGATTATTTTTGCTACCGGAGCCGAACCACGGCTGTTAAATATCCCGGGAGAAAAAGAACTTAAGGGAAAGGGGATTTCATACTGCGCAACATGCGATGGAAAATATTTTGAAAATAAATCGTTAATTGTGATTGGAGGAGGAAACTCTGCCGTAGAAGAATCCATTTTTTTAACGCGTTTTGCTTCCCATATTACAGTTGTTCATCAGTTTGATTATCTGCAGGCCAACAAAACCGCCCAGGAGACTCTTTTAAACAATGAAAAAGTAGACGTTATATGGGATTCCGAACCCCGAAAATTTGAAAAGAGCTCTGATGGTCAAATGCAGGCGACAATCGAAAATGTTAAAACTCATGAATTGAAGACAATTTCTGCAGATGGCGTATTTATTTTTATCGGGATGTCTCCAAACGAAAAAATCATTCCGTCAGAAATCAGACGAAATCAATGGGGTTATATTTTAACCGACAATGAAATGCAAACAAATGTTCCGGGAATATTTGCTGTTGGCGATATTCGCGAAAAAGTTATACGCCAGGCGATTACTGCCGCTGCCGATGGGTGTGTAGCGGCTGTACAGGCTGAGCGCTATATAGAATCTGCTCATAAAGGTAAAATCTGGAAATTATCCGATGAAACTCATCTAAAACCGGCAGCAGAGGTTGCTTAAATGCGGAAAAGTTATGATAAAATTTAAAAAAATGGAAGAGTCAAAAAAGTCAGATTATAATAGCGCCATACAAATTCGCTATTCGGCACAGGCAAAAGAAGAAAACAACCTTTCCTGC
>JAOUFE010000043.1 GCA_029858425.1 Spirochaetia bacterium
TCTCAGGGACGGATGTATAAAGCCGAAAGGTATAAAACCTGTCCTTTTCGAAGAGCCGTATGTGAACAGCACTTGTACGGTTCTGTGAGAGGTTCCGGGGGTAACCCCGGCGCCTACTCGACGTTGCCGGCTGCCCCCTGCAGATATTTGCGGTTAATGGTTTAATAAAATTTGTTCTGGCTTGAAACCAAAACCGGTCAGCATGGAAATAATATCTTTTTCCATGTTCGGGCTTCCGACTATTGCGGCAATGGAGTTTTCAGGAGACGGTTTTATTTTTGCAAGCACATCCTGAACGCGGCCGGTTTCCCCCGTCCATAAAGACATATCGTCTGGATTTTGAGAAATAATATCATACAATTCAATGGAACCCATCCAGTCGCGCAACAGATTTCGGTAGGGAAAATCAAGATGGGTTCTAACCCCGTAAATAAAGCGAATTGAACCGTACAGGTTGCGGTTTTTTCGAAGTTCCTGAATAAAGGGTTTCATGGCCGATATTCCGCTGCCATGCGAAACAAGATAAACCGTTTTGCCGGTAAATTTTAGCGCTGAAAATCCCTGTCCCAATGCATGACTGATCTCAACTGCGCTACCCACAGGCAACAGACAAAGGTCGTGAAAATTTGCATCGCGAGTATTGATTAAAAATTCCAGGAAATTTTCATCCGGATGCGATGCAATCGCCAGATGTTTACCGCCTCCCCCATTTTGGGAAAAAATTTGCAGGTATTGGCCCGGAACATGGGAAAAATCGCGGGGTTTGGTCATCTGGATGCAGTTTAAGGAATTTGTTTCTTTTCGTATGGAAATAACCTCGCTTCTCAATAACTCAACCATAGAAAACACTCAAAAAATACTTTATAAGCAGACAAGCGCTTTTCAATGCGACCAGCCTAACCTCTCCGCGTTCTCCGCGCCTCCGTGGTGATATTTTTCTTTCCTGGAACCGCCAAAAACGCTTTTTATTGAGAAATATCATTCGTTTTTCAAGTTTTATTCGTCAATATGTCGATCGTCATTTATTATCATTTGGTAATTCACCCCTACAGACGTTTTTTCTTCGGTAAGATAAAGAAGGCAAGAATCTGGCAAGGTTCGCAGTTTCGTGGATGTTGTTGGCAGCTTGCGATAATCCCCAGGAATACTGCGTATATAAAATCTGATGGAGAATAAAAATGCATTTGCTGGCGCTTAATGCGGCCATTGAAGCAGCGCGAGCAGGCGAGCATGGAAAAGGATTTGCGGTTGTAGCCTCTGAAGTTCGCAAGCTTTCCGAAAGAAGCCAGGTTGCCGCCAAAGAAATCAGCGAGTTGGCTGTAAACAGCGTAAATATTGCCAACAAGGCAGGCGAGATGCTGTAGTCGATTGTGCCAAATACCAAAAAAACTTCCGATCTTGTCGAAGAAATAACGGCCGCTTCAGGCCAGCAGGCAAGCGGAGTCAATCAGATCAACGCTGCCGTAGGTCAGCTCGACGTGGTCACCAATCAGACAGCTTCGGGCGCCGAAGAGCTTCCGGCAACCGCCGAAGAACTAAACGGCTCGGTGGAATCCATTGTTGATCTTGTAAGTTTCTTTAAAATCGAAGGATTTCAGGCAAACATAAAAAAAACGCTAACAAACCCGTGCATTTAACAAGCGGTGCGGAGCAAGCAGAAAATATGCCGGATAGTAAACCAAAAGTATATCCAAAAGCATCTCCGAAAGTTCCGGCGGCTCCAAAGCCGGATGTTTCGTCCGATTCCGCAAAATCTGGCCAGCCAAGAGCAGTAAACAAGAAAGATTTTGAGCAGTTTTAGCTGATCAGTTTTATTTTTTTAAGGGCATGGAGTAAATTCATGCCCATTTAAAAATAAAAATTGCTTTGTCGGCTCTTGTCTGCGTCTCGAAAAAATCTGGTAGTCTTGTTGGTTGCCTGCAACATACCGATGCCGATGTCCGGTACTGTTCCAAATATCGCGAAATAAAGTGGAAGTTTCATATTAGAAACCGATATAATACAATATGATCATAAATGATTGGGATATTTTTACTCTTTTAATCGTTGCCATTTTCTTTATGGTAGTCTTAAGCTGGTTGATTATATCAAATCGCAAAATAACCCGAAAAGCCAGTCAACCAGCGCCTGTATTGCAAAAAAATAAAAAACAGGAAAAGCCCTTGCCGAAAATATCGATCTTTGAATCCTTTGACTACCTTGGTACCAAAATATATCATAATGATGGAAAGTATACCGTTGTGGAAGACGACGTTTCGCGGAACTTTTCTTCTTTAAACCAACTTCCGTTAAAATATCGCAAAATGATCCAGGAAATGGAGTCCAGGAACTTTTCAGGTCAAAAGAAAAATTATTTCATGGAAAACAAAAATGGGAAATATTCTATTACATTTCCCGATGGGACAACAAAAAATTATAAGCGATATGGCGATATTCCGGAAAGGCTAAAAAAGATTCTCGCTGAATAAACTCATTTAATACATATCCATATCTTTAAAATGATTCCCGCATATACAACTTTCTGAGAACTCCATATACAAAAAGTAAAAACCCCCAAAGCCTGACTTGCGGATGTTTAGTCTTTTTCTAATTTGTTTCCGGATTTAGAGGAGACTTCCCTGTTTCATCTTGTCGGCCAGGAGCCATTGCGTGCATTCGCTCTTTTGTTATTTTCTGAATATGCTTGGCAAAGTCAGGATATTTTTCCAGGATTTTATCAAAATCTGATTTATCAAGAATATAGACATCGCAATATTCCCGGGTTTTTACAGTTGCCGTACGCGGCATATCGAGAACCAAAGCCATTTCGCCCACGAAACTTCCCTCGCGCAGGGTTGCATAGACCGTAGTTTCATCCTCGGAAACCACATCAACCGTTCCAGTACTGATTATGTACATGCACGAACCGGTTTCTCCTTTTTTAATGACATATGAGTTTGGAAGATATACTGTCGGCTGAAGGGACATTACAAGATCTTTTAAAAGCTTTTCCTCTGCATGCACAAAAAAAGGCACCTTTTTGATTAGATCCTGCCTCATAAAAAGTGCAATATCAGATTTTAGCGGTTCCGGAATTTCATTTAACATTGTGGATTCGTCATGACCAAGGCGACTTTCCCAAATATGATCATAATATTCATGCACTTTGTTCTGCATATCTGCGGGGATCGAACGATAATTCAGGAAAGCGCTTATCTCTTCCATTTTTTTGCGGTAGCTGGCCTTTACCACATCTACGCTTGCCAGAAGACTGGAAATATTACCAACGACAAATCCATAACTGCCTGCGCCAACAATCATCACCATAATGGCAAACATTCTCTGGGTAAAATTTTGAGGAGTTATATCGCCATAACCAACGGTGGCTATCGTGGTAACGGTCCAGTAAATCGCCAGAGAGTAAATTTCTCCGTATTCTTTACTGTCTGTTCTAACTCCGCCAATCATAATCCAGATGCAGGCAATCCAGTGGGAAACCAGAGCTAAAATTAAAATAAAATTGAGTAGACGTAAAGTTCCAGGATTAATTTGAAATCGTTTTCGCCAGATATCCAGAAGGTGATTCATGCGATGCAGTTTTAAAAGCCGATTCAACTCAAATAATCGCAATACCTGAAGCGATTGGGCAGTAACCCCAAATACAAAAGCAGATACTGCAAAAAGAGGTATCGCAGACAAAATATCCATTGCCAGACCCTTTGCTTTGTATTTTTTGGCAATTTCCTTCTTGTCAGTTATATATTTTACGCCCTTTTTTATGGCAGTATTGAAATTTAGATATATATCGACGCTAAAAATGAATGTTACGATGATTTCAAAAAGATAAAACCAGCTGCTGTAATGATAATTTAATGCAATCCGTACTGGAACAACGATAGCCACATATACAGTAATAACCAGAACAATAAAATCCCAAAACTCTCTCCTGGGATTCGACGGATATATAATCATAGCTATATATTCATCGGAAAAGCGTTGTACGAACATTATCAGGAGCGAATAAAAATTGCGCTCCCGACGAGCTTAAGTTATTGTTCTTTTGGTTTGGCCGGGCTTACTCTGAGTTCACGCCCTTTAAAATCCTGACCGTTTAATTTATCAATGGCCTCGGAGCCATTTGCATCTTCGGCCATCTCAACAAATCCATATCCTCGAGATTTCCCGCTAAATTTATCTGTAACAACCTTTACAGAAGTTACCTGACCAAACTTGCCAAACAATGCGCCAAGATCATCCTGAGTTGCCGTATAGGGCAAATTACCCACATAAATATTCATTTAAACATCTCCTGAAATTTGAATAGTAACTAGGGAGTGGTAACCTAACGCTGGAAATATTGAAAACACTTTCATCACTTCTGGAGCCCGCACCTGTCCTCTTAGTACATGAATACCACGCTAAAAAATTGATACTTTGTCAATTAAAAAAATTCAAAAAACTTCAGACCGATTCATATACAACGAGCTTGGGCATGAACTGGCGTTCATGCCCAAGCAAGAGGTAATTTTGCGTTTGTGGCGCGCTCCGCATGCAAAAACGCCTGTTTTTACCAATGATGGGGGTTGATTATTGAGTTCCAGCAGCCCAGGCTCCAACCACTTAAATAATTTGACAGGCCATGTCTATTCCAGGTTCTGTCATTAAATTATTTTTTGGAGAGAACTGAATGGATCCACTATACGGTCAAAGAACAACTCATACCAAAGCGCCTCAGGATGGGGGTAAATGGGTGATTATCGATGCGACAGACAAAATTATGGGAAGGTTAGCCTCGCGCGTGGCATCCATATTATTAGGAAAAACCAAGCCGCAGTTTATGCCAGGCGTTGTAGCCGGCGATCGTGTTATTATTATCAACGCAGCCAATGTGAAAACAACCGGCGATAAAGTAAATCAAAAACTTTATCACTGGCATAGCGGTTATTTTGGCGGTCTAAAAACAAGAACCATGAAAAAACAAATGGAAAAAGTTCCCGATAAAATTTTATACGAAGCTATAAAGGGGATGCTTCCTAAAAATACTCATGGCAGGAAATTATTGACGCGTGTTCGCATTTTTCAGGGAAACGCACACGGAATGGACGCACAAAAGCCGGAAATGATTCAGGTATAATTCTGGGGGAAAAATGACAGAAAAAATCAAGGCAGAAAAAAAAACAAAAGGTTCGAATAAGGAAAAAGTAGAGACGCCATCGAATGAGAATAAAACGTCGATGAAAACCGAACCAGCAACGACAGAAGTTGTCGAAACTCATAAAAGAGAATTGCATACAATCGAAACAAAAAAAGCAGAAATCCATAAAACAGAAGATCGAAAAATTGCAAAAGCTCCCTCGGTAAAACCTGTAAAGGAAAAAAATCCCGGAAAACCAGCCACTCGATTGCTTTTTACAGGAAGAAGAAAAGAGGCCGTATCACGTGTTAAAGTTGTCAAGGGAAGCGGTAAAATTGTAATAAATGGCAGAAGTATTGAAAATTATTTTCCCCGCAGCGTAGATCAAACCAAGGTAAAACAGGCGCTAACATTGCTGGGTATTGAAAAAGAATATGATGTCCATGTAAATGTTTATGGCGGCGGAACTACCGGTCAATCAGAAGCTATCCGGCTGGGTATAGCCCGATCCATTCATCTTGCAAGTCCGGAATATCATAGCAAGCTGAAAGAACATAGTTTACTTACGCGGGATTCACGTATGGTAGAACGAAAAAAATACGGCCTGCACAAAGCGCGTAGAGCAAGCCAGTTCTCAAAACGTTAATTTTTTTGGGGCGTTCCCCTGAGCAAAAAGCCAGAGCCAATTTTGCATAAAACCAGAATGTGCTTGACGTTTTGATTGTTTGTAATGTGTGTAAATCATGAAATATTCCATAAAACATAATCCATCCTATGCTTTGCTTGATGTAGAGCTGGAACCGGGAGAAACCATTCAATCCGAAGCGGGTGTGATGGTATATATGAGCGATGATGCCAAAATTCAAACGATTATGGCCGGTGGATTTATAACGGCTCTCATTCGCAAATTATTGGGGGGTGAAAGTATGTTTTATAATATTTTTACAGCTCCCGTCCGGAAATTGAATCTGGGATTGGCTCCCGATCTTGCCGGCGACATTAAGAAAATTGATTTGGGCATTACTCCCGTTATTATTCAACGTGGATCCTATTTATGTTCGGAACCCGCCATTTCCTTGAAAACAAGGTTTGGAGGATTCAGAAGTTTATTTTCCCGCGAAGGTCTTTTTTTATTGGAAGCAAATGGCCAGGGAGTATTATACATTAATTCCTATGGAGCGATTATGGAAGTGGATGTAGATGGCGAATACATACTGGATACAGGTCATATGGTTGCCTTTGAGAGTCCTTTGAATTTTGAGGTTTCAAAAACAGGCGGGTGGAAATCTACCTTGCTTTCCGGCGAAGGGTTTACCATGCGCTTTAAAGGCAAGGGGAAATTGTGGATTCAAACTCGCGTTCCAGGCGGGTTTATATACTGGTTAATGCGCTTGCTGCCGTCCTGAGATAATATGGAGATTCAATTAAAATACAAACCCGGTTTTGCCATGGCTCTAGTCACGTTAAATGAAGGCGAGAAAATACGCGCCGAAGGCGGAGCAATGGTTGGCATCTCTACCAATATCAACATGGTTACGGAAAAAGCTTCCCGCGGCGGAATATTGCGGAGCCTGAAAGCAGCTTTTTTGGGGGGAGAAAACTTCTGGATGAACGTATTTTCCTCAACTGATGGAAAGGCCGAAATAAAACTTGCCCCAACTTTGCCGGGAGATATCATTGAATGCGATCTCAACAACGGGACTTTATATGCCCAATCTACCTGTTTTCTGGCGGCAGATTCTTCGATTGACATAGATACAAAATTTCAGGGTTTAAAGGGTTTTTTTAGCGGCGAAAGTCTCTTTTTTTTAAAGTTAAGCGGAACCGGTAAGTTATTACTTTCCAGCTATGGAGGAATTGAGAAAATCAGCGTTCAAGGAAGTTTTCTTGTCGATACCGGTCATATCGTTGCATTTGATAACACTCTGAACTATCAGATTATAAAATTTGGCGGATGGAAAAGTTTTTTCTTTGGAGGAGAAGGGCTTGTTGCCCGATTTACCGGGAATGGAAATTTATACATACAATCACGCAGCGTTCCGGAATTTGGGCGATGGTTAAGAGATGCGCTTCCTCCCAAAAAAGAATAGGGAAACGGGTAACAGAATATGAAACATGAAATTATTGGCAAACCTGATTTTCCCGTAGTCAAGATTTATTTGGAGCATAATGAATCCATTCTTGCTGAATCTGGAGCAATGGTCTCCATGACATCCGGTATCACGATTGAGACAAGGGCACGCGGCGGAGTTTTTAGCTCTTTAAAGCGGATGGTTATGTCCGGGGAAAGCTTTTTTCAAAACAAATTTACAGCAACAAATGGTTCTGGAGAAATTATTTTTGCGCCCGACACTATGGGTGATGTTCATTTTAAAAAAATGTCCAGCGAGGATATTATTTTGAGCCGGGGGGCATATATTGCGGGGAGTCCTGATCTTGTCATTGATAGTAAGTGGGGCGGTTTTAAATCCATGTTTGGCGGCGAAGGTATATTGTTTTTAAAGGTCTCCGGAACAGGCGCTTTGTTTTTTTCAAGCTTTGGCGCTATTGATGAAATTGATGTCAGGGGAGAATGTATTATAGACAACGGTCATATTGTGGGATTTGAACCAACGCTTGATTTTACGATAGAAAAACTGGGCGGGATAAAGTCGTTGTTTTTGAGCGGCGAAGGTTTTGTATGCCGCTTCAGGGGGTCTGGCAAACTTTATATGCAGACCAGAAATCACAGCTCATTTGCGGCCTGGGCAGATGGGTGGAGGAAAGTAGAAAGCCGACAATGAAATACAAGGGGCTGGTATTTGACGAAACTTTTTCAGAGGGCAAAAAAGAAGCTGAAATATTACTGCAAAATGAATATACATTATTGGCTCGTTTTGATGGCGGTGAATTACACATAGAATTGGATCGGGCGCAGATACATATTGGCGGGTTTGATCACGATATGGTATACTTTTACCCGGATGCAGTACGGAAAAATCCAGCGGTATTGGTGCATGGGGCAGAAATATTAACCAAACTGGCGGAAAATTCAAATCCGGAAACACGTCAAAAAGCCATCAACGCAACAAAAGTCCGCGGGAAGAAAAAAAAGTTCAGACTAACGGGAATAATCTTCATCATTTCTCTTGTTGCTGGTTTGATTTCACTTGCAACCACCGAGGCAGCTTCTATTGCCGTAAAGTTGATTCCTGTAAAGTGGGATGAAAAACTTGGGGAGATTGGGTATCCTTCGGCCATAGCCTCCATTGCGCCCGGTAGTTCCAGGGTAGACGATAAATATGTTATCCAGTCGCTGGATACTATCAAGAATCGCCTGACGGGCGCCCTGAAAAAAACTCCTTTTAAATATTCAATTACTATTATAAACTCCCCGATAGAAAATGCTTTCGCCTTGCCGGGAGGCAGGATTGTGGTTTTGAAAGGTCTATTGTTAAAAGCCCGGAGTCCTGAAGAAGTTGCGGGGATTCTGGCGCATGAAATTACGCATGTAGAGAAACGTCATGCAATGAAGCAAATAGTCCAAAATACAGGTTTAATGGCGATTCTCCAGATTATCATTGGCGATACAGCAAGCGGCGGAGCAGTATTATTGCAGGCAGGTTCTGAGTTATTATCTCTTGGTTACAGTCGTTCGATGGAAAGCGAGGCCGACATCGGGGGAATGAAATTACTGGCTGCAGCCAATATACCATCAGATGGTTTAATTCAATTTTTTAAAAAAATGTCAGAAAATGAAAAAGAAATGAAAAACATGGAATGGCTCTTGACTCATCCCCTTTCGGAAAAGCGGGCTCAGACACTTGAAGAGCTTTCCAGAAAATATAAACCTGGCAAAGTCGAACCATTTAATATAGACTGGAAAAAAATACAAAACCAATTAAGGTAGGTTTTAGAACCGGGAAAACAGTTTGATATGAACTGTAAAGACCTGACTTCCTTGAGCAATTTTTCAGATTTATGCGCGCTACATAAAAAACGGTTTTTTCCCATGGATCGGTATGATTTTCAGGCTGCAGCGGAGGTGTAAAAAATGTTCTCCTATGTGCGCGAAAAAACAAACTTGTCGGATAAATTAGTGGTTCCGGCAATGTTAATTTTCATCCATAGCCAGAAATACGGCTTCGCCTTGCAACACTTTTGATTTTTCAAGCAAATTAAGGATGTTGTGAATGGATTTTCGATAACACTTGTGCGTAACAATAATGATATCCACGGGATTATCGGTAGTTTCCAGTGGTGCGTCTTGATGTACCGAAGCAATCGATATATGGTTTTCGCTTAAAATTGCAGTAATTTGAGCCAGAACTCCAGGTTCGTCTCGAACAGGTAGACGGATGTAAAATGCGTTCTCATTGTCATCTATTGGAGACGGATAATCATAATGCCACTGACAATCATTGGCTATGTATGGATTATAATTTCCCTGTATTATGTGCATGATATCGGATAAGACAGAATATGCGGTTGGGTAGGAACCGGCGCCTTTACCGACAAACATATGGTTTCCGGAATATGCTCCCTGAAACACAATGGCATTGTTTTCAAATTCCACATCCCACAAGTAATGTCCTGGCCGGATAATCGAGGGTTCAACCGATAAAAACATTTTCCCGTCATGGAGATGATATCTGGAAATTTGCTTTACCCGGTAACCCATTTTTTCAGTCCATGAGATGTCGTTTATTCGCAGATTCCCAATCCCGCGGACATAAATATTGTTATAGTCAATCCATTTTTTGGAAATCAGGGATGCCAATAAAGCAAGCTTGTGGGCAGCGTCGGTTCCGTTAATGTCCAGAGCCGGATCGGCCTCAGCCAGCCCAAGTCTTTGCGCATCTGCAAGAGCCTCCGGGTAATCCTTTTTTTCAGTTCTCATGCAGGTTAATATATAATTGGTTGTACCATTTAAAATTCCTTCCAGCAGCGGAATTTGTTCATACCAGAAAATATTTTCAAGATTTCTTATGATGGGTATGGCTCCGGCAACGGATGCTTCAAATCCGATTTTAACGCCATTCTCCCGAGCCTTGGAAAAAAGGGCATAACCATGCTGGGCCAACAGGAATTTATTGGCCGTAACCACATTTTTCTTTTTATCGAGAGCCTCTCGAATAATAAATAACGGTAAATCTACACCTCCGATTACTTCAACAATAATATCAATTTCCTGGTTATCGAGAATCAGTCCCGGATCGCTTGAGGCTGGAATTTTGCCGATGAGATCCTGTTTTTTTTGAAAACTGCGATCGACTATGGCCGAAATTTCGAAAGGGAGACTGGATTTTTGGATAATATTTAACAACCCCTGTCCAACGGTACCAAGTCCAAACAAGCCAATTTTTGGGAGATATTTTTTCATTTCAGGATGGGTTAAATCGGGAATATGCTTTGTAAAGAGATTTGCATATATTCAGGCTGGCAATTTCCATGCAAGACAGTCGATATTCACGGCAGAATGTAGCAAAATGCGCGTTCATGCCCGAACTTTCCAAATTTTCCCGGAAACTTTAGAAAGAATAGACTTGCTTCTTTTTGATACCCTGCGGTTTGGTACTGTCTCATGCGATAAGCTATGTTAATGTCAGGAAATCTGGTTTATTTCTGAAATCTCGCTACCCCGCGATCTATGAAAAATATCGAAAAATATTTTTTTTGCTTAATTATGTCGTAATAGAGTCGATTTATAAACATATTTACTTTTGAGGTCGAAACTTGGTTGCAGGCAGAAAAAAAATTGTAAAAGAATTTAAAGATTATCTTGAAATTGAAAAAGGTCTATCGCCTAACAGCGTATTTTCGTACCTGTCAGACTTGAATAAACTGGACAAATTTTTAATAAAAGAAAATAAAGATATCGTTTCTATAAGTAAAAATGAAATTCAGGCGTTCTTGCGCGAGGAAACGGTAAAGCAAATCAGCAATAGAACAAAAGCGAGGGTAATTGCATCGCTCAGGCAATTTTATAACTATCTTGAAGCGCAAAAGTTTATTCAAAACAATCCAATGGACAAAGTCGAGAGTCCAAAAATTGAGAGACATTTACCGGATTTTCTCAGCGTTGAGGAAATTAAAAAATTATTTCAGGTATTTAATAAAGGCAGCGAACTGGAATTTCGAGACCTGACCATGTTTGAAATATTATATTCATCAGGCCTGAGAATTTCGGAAGCCTGTTTGCTGAAAGTGTCTGACCTGGATATGGATAATATGTTAATCAGCGTGAAGGGAAAAGGCGGAAGAGAAAGGCTTGTGCCATTCGGAGAAATCGCCGGTGATTTTCTCAAAGAATATATCTCTAAAATTCGTGATCAAATCAAGGGCAATCGATCCAGCGAGTATCTTTTTATTTCCAAAAAAGGAGGCCCAATAAACAGGAAAAGCGCCTGGAGGCTCTTAAAAAGATATATTGAACGCGCTGGAATCAATAAAAATATTACCCCCCATACGCTGAGACATTCCTTTGCAACTCATTTGTTGCAAAATAATGCAGATTTACGGTCTGTTCAAGAGCTCCTTGGTCATATTGACATTTCGACTACCCAGATTTATACCCACCTTGTTTCCAAAGAGCTGGAGAAGGCTCATAAAATACATCATCCAAGATCCTGAAGGATCAGGTTGGAACAATCCTGAGACAGTTGTTTACATTGTTTTAGTTCTTCTATTCAATAATTTATCCGCAATAAGGGCAGAGACTCGATCTTGTCGTTGAAAATGATTTTGTGTATATGAAAACAATTCGGGGTTTGCAGAAAATTGACGTGTTATACCGGAGAATTTACGTTCTTCAAGGAGGACCATTCAGAGTCGCTTTGAAAAAAGGTTCCTTGATTGTAAACTCATCTCAGGGTGGAGGAAGCAAAGCATCTCCTTTTTTATTATTGGAAACAGCGGCTACGGGAAAACCGCTGTTAAAACGAAGTATAACCTTTGAGTCCGAAATGGAGTTTTCCCTGAAAGTCGGATTTCTTTCGTTTGAATCTGCCCGGAAGGCGCGGCAAACATGTCTGTTGTTTATCCGAATGAGTACAAATCCGAAATTCAAAATTACCTTAAGAGCAATATTTCTCCGGAGATAAAAAAATACAGCGATGAATTCATTCGGGAGTCGGGCGGCGATTCAATAAAATTTCCTGGCGATCTCTCCGTAAAAATTAACAGCAAATTTAAATACGAGGTTCGCGACGAAAGAAATCCCCTCTCCCCCTGTTTTTTTTTGCAAAAAATAATTTATCCATAACTGCAGCTCCAACAGCATTTCCCCAAACGTTGATTGTTTTGAACTATTGGATTTTCCGTTTTCTCAGGTTTGGGCATGTTGGCGTCGAAAATAATAAATGATGAGAGTAATTCTAATATGCCTTGTCATATTTTCGCATTTATTGGTATTTCCCTTAGCAAAAAATGGCCTGATATTTGCAAAAAACAGCAAAAAAAAAATTTATTATAAAATAGAAAAGGGCGACAATTTGACGATTATTGCAAAAAAATTCAATGTTTCCATGGATGAAATAGCCGACTGGAACAAGTTATCGCCCAAAGAGGTACTGCTTGCTGGAAAAACCTTGCTAATTTACGGCGTGAAATCGAGCCATGTTTTGCATCCAGGAGAAGCTATTGATCTGGAAAAGCCGGTCGCCAGATGGGAGATTATTAAAGAATACAGTCCTGTGGGCGAATACAGAAATCCCGGATTGCTATGCCGGGTAATCGGGGAAAATCAGGTTAAACCGGCCAACGCGGGAACAGTTCTAAAAATAAGTCAAATCAGAGGATATGGGCAATATATTTTGATTGACCATGGGAATGGATGGCACAGCTTGTATTCGAATATTGAAGAGGTAAACGTAAAATCAGGTCAATATGTGGATAGTTCCCATATAATTGGGAGAGCAAAAAATAACAAGTTATTTTTTTTATTGGCATATGATGGAAAACCGGTTAATCCAACCGGCTATTTCAACTCAAAGAGGGATTAATGAATTGGGAATTGACGAATGGAACAATTGTCACGCCGGATCATGTTATCCATAATGGGGCTCTAACTATAGGGGCGGACAAGTTTTTGAAAGTAGATAAAAAACCTGTCGGAGACGCCAAAATTCAAATTGACCTCAATGGTTTGATTGTCATGCCGGGTCTTATCAATGGCCATGATCACCTGCTTGGCACATATATGCCGAGAGTCGGCGACCGAAAACCATACATGAACTGGCTTGTATGGGATAACGACCTGAAATCGGCGCCTGTATACGCTGAAAGACAGCAGATAGAATCAAAGGATTTATACCTTCTTGGAGCTTTCCGTCATTTGCTATGCGGAGTAACCTCTGTCCAGGATCATATCCCTCATTTTGTCCAGGATATGTTTAAAGATGGTTTACCCATCCGTATTCTGGATAAATATGCAGTAGCACATTCGATTACTTCTTTTGCCCTGAAATGGGGCGACACCGTTGAAAATGAATACAGGTTGGCCGTTGAGCGAAATATTCCGTTTATTGCGCATTGCTCCGAAGGATATGACGAGGAAACCATTCGCTCGGTCAGCGTTCTAAACGAAAAAAATGCTCTGGGCAAAAATACAGTATTAATTCATGGAATTGCGTTTTCGCCCGAAGACATCAAGTTGCTTTCACAAAATGAATGTAATGTAGTGTGGTGTCCGGCATCAAATATTTACATGTTTGATAAAACCGCTCCTGTAAAAGAACTTTTGGATCAAAAGGTCAACGTATGTCTTGGAACAGATTCTCCCATGTCTGGTTCAGTAAATATGTTTGAAGAAATATATTTCGCAAAAAAATATTTTGAATCTGCCTACGGAGTTGAGTTAAATTCAAAAACCTTGTTAAACATGGTTACAAAAAATCCCGCAAAGGCATTTTCTCTGGAGAATCTGGGGGCAATTGAAACTGGAAATCTTGCAGATTTTATTATTGTAAACGGGGATAAATCCAGGCCGTACGATGCGCTACATTCCATGAACTATGAAGATATCATGCTGGTGGTCATAAATGGACGACCAAAATACGGCGATGAAAGTTTTATTCCCCTCTTTGAGGCGCTCAATTTATCATTTCAGAAAGTAAAAGTGGATTCATTTAAAAAAATTGTCGATGGAGATATACTCGGGTTGCTGGAAAGAATTCGAAATTCAGTAGGATTCCACAAGGAACTGGAGTTTATGCCGGTGGAAACCTGGTAAGATATGGCAGGACCTACTTTACGCACATATAAGGCCGGATCGATTATTTATTTTATTGAAGATAAGGGTAGTGATGTTTTTGTCCTGCAAAAAGGTCGAATCATTCTGATTTCAAATTCGTTAGACAGCGCAAGCGAAATCAAGGAAGATGTTCAAAAAGGGGAGTTTTTCGGTGTAAAATCAGCTCTGGGCGCATATCCCCGGGAAGAAACAGCTCAGGTGTTGGCGGATTCAGTCGTACTCGTTTTTACACCTGTCATGTTTGAAGCATTTTGTACCAAAAACCCGCGTCTTGTCCTTCAAATGCTCAAGGTATTTTCGGGTCAGCTTAGAAAGGTTCACCGAAAAGTCAGAGAGGTTCTGGGCGAAACAGGTCAGCAGGAGAACTCTGTAGAGCTTCTAAGAACGGCAGAGTCATTTTATAAAATGAACCTGAAAGATCATGCAAATTATGCATTTAAAACATTTTTAAAAAACTACTCTACATCTAATTTTGCTACGCGGGGGCAATCTATGCTGGATATGATCAGCCGTGGTCAGCCATATCCGGTAGAGATGGATTCTTTGGAAACTATTATAGAAAAAATTCGTTTGGGGGAAATGGATGTAAGTCAAAATGCCGAATCAACAAACTTTGGGGATATGCAAATGAACGACGTTGGCAGCATGGAACCGCCTCCGCTGGATGATTTCTCACAGCCCGAAGATATGCATATACCGGATATGGACGATACGGGTTTATCCAATGATGATGGCTCTGGAATGATGGACATACCAGATATGGATTTGCCGGATATGGATATACCTGACATGGATTTACCCGATTATACTCCGTCCATGAAGAAGCCACCGCAAATGAATGTTCCTCAACCATCCGCTTCAAAACCTGCCCTGGAAGGGATTACCCAATTTTACTATGACGGAGTAAATGAATTCTCAAAACAAAACTGGGATGTTGCCATAAAAAGATTTGAAGCAGCTCTCTCTATAAACAAATTTGAAAATGATGCGGAAGCATCATTTTTAGAAAAGTCATTGTTCGAATTGGGCAGAACGTATATGCGAAAGGGAGACCTGACAAATGGAATAGGTAAACTTTCTGATTTCGTAAAAAAATATCCGCGAAATCCAAATTTAAAAAAGGCCATGGCCTACATTGCAGAAGGGTATGAGAAAAAAGGCGATAAACAAAGAGCCATGGCGCTGTACAACAAGGTGGTGAGCATGCCACCGCGCGACAAAGAATCCAATTACGCTAAAACGCAATTAGACAGGTTAATGAAATAATGCAGTTAGATGGATTGACAGGTAAATTTGGAAAAGAGTTCCAGTCAGGAGAAATCATTTTTTGCGAGTTTGAGCCTGGAGATGATTTTTATTTGATTCAAAAGGGAAAAGTAAAGATTAGTAAAATTGTTAAAGATACCGAAAAAACCATGGATATCCTGGAGTCTGGGGATATTTTTGGCGAAATGGCGATTTTGGAAGAGCAGCCTCGCTCGGCAACGGCAACGGCCATAGATAATGTTCAAACGCTTCATTTTAACCGGGAGAACTTTGTTACTCTGATGAGCAGCCAACCCCAGCTTGCTTTTAAATTGCTGGTTATTTTTACAAAGCGGATATATGACGCCAGACGCAGGTTAAAGATATTACTTTTGGACGATGTTCAGGCAAAGGTTTGCGATACGTTTTTAATGCTCTCGGAGAAAGAACCAAACTATAAAGATCTTAAAGAAGTTGTTTTAAGAATAACTTCGGATGGTATTGCACACTGGTGCGGCGAGCCAGTAGAAAGAATTCAGCCGGTTTTAAGTCATTGGGCCAAACTTGGCAAAATTGAATTATTTGCAGACCGGGTACATGTAAACAATTTAAATGATTGCAGGCGAACGGTAGCCATGAAGCGCAAAGAAATGATCTCATGATTAAAATATATTTTTTTTACATCTTAAGCTCATGGCAATTCCTGCCGATGTTAAAAATATAGCGGGATATGGGAAAAATACAGGGATTCAGGTATAATCTAATGAAATATGCAGCGAAAATAACGGGATTGTTTTTTGCGACGACGATTTGTTTGTCGGTCATTGTTGCACAGGAAGCAAAAACAAAGTCCGAAACTTTAAAGATAAAGCAAACAGATGAGAGATTCGCATTGAAAAATGTGTCATTTTACAAAAGAGTGGAAAATACGTTTATGAGCTTAAATGTAAATTTTGAGCTTCATAATAATACTCCTGATGATATTAAATTGAAAGTATTTATTGTCGCATACAGACAAATAGACAGCGTTGATGAAGAGCTGAGAAAATGGATTGAGTATCCGGCATGGAGAAAGGTCGATATTGATAAAGAGAATACGAAAAATATTCTGTTGGATTCGAATCCGGAAGTTGATAAAAATCAAATTGATGCCAGCATCAAAGATCCCAAAGTATATCCGGAATTTCAAAAATATTTACAATACCTAAACGCGAATGTGGTTGGCACAGATATCATCATCAAGGGAATGAATACCGGACCTTCCCAAAACACAGGAACTGCATCGGACATGTTTATTGTTACGCAGTCCATGAAAACTTCTGTTTATGGCCGCTTAAAGGTAAAATACAATCCGGGTAATTTATTTTTTAACAATTTTGGAATAGTTATCATTGATCCCGAACAAAAGAAAATCGTAGCTTCAAACCTTTATTCGTTTTCAGGAAAATTCAAGACATATTGATTTTCTGTAATCCGGAGATATTCAGGTCAGAATGCGCTAAAACGCGCTAACTTAATCATTGGCGGAATATCGAAGTTCCCCCAGGCAGATCTGATTTTCTGACAGCAGCCTTTCTAAAAATCAATTGGTTTACGGCCTGACTGCCGGCAAGATACTTGCCGCTTTCTGTTAAAAGTATTATGAAAATTGGATTGCAAACATGGGGGAGCGACGGCGATATTCGCCCTTTTTTGGCTTTGTCTGGAGGTCTGAGCAAAGCCGGTCATGAAGTTACACTTGTGATCACCAGCGCCGACAATAAAAATTACAGTTCTTATGCAAATGAAATGGGCTTTGCAATAATTCATGCAGGCGAGCTACAATACGATGAAAAGGAAATCAAATATATTGCAAAAAAAATAGTCAATGCAATGACGCCCGTAGGGCAAATGAAATCCCTGATCAAATATTTGTTCAATCCTCTAATTGATATCATGTTTCAGTCCGCAAGAAAGCTTTGTATCGAAAACGATCTTGTCATAGGTCACTTCCTGCACTATCCCATGCACATTGCCGCCGAAGAGGCAAAAAAACCATATGCAACATTAACGTTGAATCATAGCGGGATCAGCTCAAGATATTCCAGGATTTATGGCGTACCCAATCTTGGTATCCGAATGAACCCGATATGGTGGAAATTGTTTAACTTTCTGGTCAGCCGGGTTTTGATTCCTGAAGCAAACGAATTGAGGAAAATACAAAATTTGCCTCCGATAAAAAATATAATCGATAAAATGCTTACCTCAACTTCGTTGAATTTAATTGCCGTAAGCGCGGCCATTTGCCAGCGTCAAAAAGACTGGCCGCAATATCAGCAAATTTGCGGTTTTTTAAATATGCCCGATTATGCTGAAAAATGGACTATACCAAAAGACCTTAAAAATTTTATTGAAGCAGGTTTACCTCCTGTTTTTATTACCCTCGGCAGTATGATATCTCTGGAAGTCTCGCCGCACAAGATTACGGAACTTCTGGTTGAGGGCGCCTTGATTGCAGGTTGTCGCGCCATCGTGCAGTCAAACTGGGAACAACTGCACGATTTCCCTGATTATCCGGAAATATACAAAATAGGAAGAATTCCGCATCAACATATATTTCCGTATTGTCAGGCAGTAGTGCATCACGGGGGGGCAGGGACAACGCATTCTGCAACTCGATACGGATGTCCATCGGTAATCATAGAGCATTTTGCCGATCAGGGTTTTTTTGGCAATGAACTGCGTTTGCTGGGAATTGCTCCGCGTCTGCTGCACAGAAAAAGCGTGACCAAAAAAAAACTTGCACGGGAAATTAAAACAGTATTAACCTCTCCCGAAATGAAGAAAAAAGCGCAAGCGCTAAGCGCAATTATGCAGAAAGAAAACGGAGTGCAAAAAGCGGTAGAATTGCTGGAAGACCGGTTTATAAAAAAAAGCCTCCAATAAAAATTATTGAAGGCTCAGAGTTGTACGGCGATATTTATATATGCGGCCATAAGCTATAAACTTATGGCATTATTTTACCTCAGCAACTGCATTACACTTTGAGGCAACTGGTTGGCCTGGGCCAGCATGGCTGTCCCTGCCTGTGTCAAAACCTGATGCGTAGTAAAATGCATCATGGATTCGGCCATGTCTGTATCGCGTATTCGAGACTCTGCCGATTGAATATTCTCATAGGCAGACATCAATCCCTTGGCTGCGTATTCCAGACGATTGTAGTAGGCTCCCAGGTCGGCTCTTTGCTTGGCGATGATTCTCAAAGCTTCATCGGAGAGTCCGATAACGGCATTGGCTTTGCCGGGAGTAGAGATCGAAATAAAGA
>JAOUFE010000165.1 GCA_029858425.1 Spirochaetia bacterium
CAATTCATTTTCTGTAGACTTTCTTATTCGTAAAAAGGTAACTAATCATTTAAGCTTTTTTATTTTAGAAAATACACCCATCCCGCGCTTCCAATCTCCCGCCGATCACCCGTACTTTCAACCGCTTGTCGAGAAAGCGGCGGCGCTGGTTTCTACGACTTCGGCATACGACGAACTTCTTCAAGAGGTATTCGGCAAAGCCGCCAATCACAAAACGCACGGTGTTGTCGACCCTGAAAACCGGCAGAAGCTCAAAAACGAAATCGACGCGATGGTGGCGAAAATCTACGAGCTCACCCAAGACGAGCTTGAGTATAGTTTAAGTACTTTTCCGCTGGTGGCCGATTCGATCAAAGAAGGCGTGATGGGGGAGTTTCGGGGACTGGGGTGAGGTGAAAATATGCCAACAGTATTAAGAATTGGATCTTTCAGGTTTCATTTTTACTCCGATGAAAAGGGTGAACCTCCGCATATTCACGTTGCGTTGCCCGATAGTGAATGTAAATTCTGGCTTGATCCGATAAGTCTTGCCAGAAACAAAGGAATGAAACCACATCAGATTCGGGAAGCCGAAAGAATTATATATGAGTATATTGAAACTTTAAGGATCGCATATGAAAAATACCATTCAAAAAGTTGAAACAGAAGAGACTGCAATTAAAGCATGGGTTGAAGGTCGCATGGTTTTTGTTGAATTAACGGATGGCCGCATTATAGGGTTTCCGTCGGATCGATTCCCCATACTAAAAAAAGCCTCCGAAGATGAGTTGAAAAAGGTCGAGCTTCGTTTGAATGGTTTTGCCCTTCGATGGGAGGAACTCGACGAAGATATAACGGTTAATGGTATCGTTCAAGGTCGATTCCCTTTGGCTCCGGTACATTAAAACAACAAAAAGTATGAAGTAATATTTGTAACATCGATGTTACAAAAATAGGGGAAACCAGTATATTAACAGGTTTTGTGGGGGTTGGGGTGAAATGAAAATCCATCTTGATAATTGTTGTTTTAACCGGCCGTATGATGATCCGAACTATGGGAATATTTATCTGGAAACCCAGGCTAAACTTCAAATACAGGAAAGAATAAAAAACAAGCAAATCGATCTTATATGGTCCACCATGATCGATTTTGAAAATTCCAAAAATCCTGAGAAAGTCGTTCAACTGGAAATAGCCAACTGGAGAAATTTGGCTGTTGAAATTGTACATCAAGATCAGCAGATTATTGATTATGCCAACAAACTAATGAGGATTGGCTTACATAAAAAAGATGCCTTGCATATTTCATGTGCGGTAGCAGTTCATTGTGACTATTTTATTACTGTCGATAAAGGTATTATAAAAAAGATGACGCAAATTTCAGAGATTGTTATAATAAATACAATTGACTTTATACATATTCTGGAGGCTCAAAAATGAGAACCGACGAACAAATTAAAATTGACGGGTTTCAAGCTCTGTCAGAAAAACTTGACCCTGTTGAATTGGAGCGATTTGTTGTAATGATAAATCGTGAAAAATTTGATTATACGAAATGGCGGGAAAATTTGTTCGAGGACATGACGATAGAAGAGATTTCTGCGGCAGCTGAGAAATATGTAAAAGATAAATATTGTCGCTAAAATCTATGACATTACAGAAGACGAGCTTGCGTATATTTTAAGTACTTTCCCGCTAATGGCCGATTCGAGTAAAGAAGGGGTGATGAGCGAGTTTCGGGGGTTGGGGGCAAATGAAACGATATGAGCGATGCTTGAACTTGAAACCGAAGCGATCTTGAAGCAATGCGTCCTCGCGCATCGCTTTGCGCCCCAAAACTGCGTATTTTGCTATATTCTGGCGTGAAAAGCCGGTTGCTAATCAATGTTTGTTTCCGCCCTTTTCTGTCTGGTTTTCAGCTTACAATGTTTGACACGACGTCCTTATTTTTTCTTTCGTGTAAGGTATGGCGAAAATCAATATTACAAAGCTGACGAAAACCAGGTATTCTGCTCATGTTAAAGCTACTGCCGAAGAAAAAGAAGTTAGCGACAGGAAAGCTTTTGAGAACATCCGTTCGAAGGTAAAAATTGACGGATTTCGCAATGGAAAAGTTCCGGAACATATCGTTAGAACAAGATATGCTGCTGATATTGAAGATTCTTCGATTCAATCTCTCATTGAAATGACCTCCGGGCAGCTTATCAAAGAAGCTGATAAGGATATTTACAGAATTCGGAAAGTTGAAAATATGGAGCCTCAAAAAGCAGGGTTTTCATTTGATATTATTTTTGATACCCAGCCAGAAATTAACCTTGGAAAAATGAAGGGTCTTGTGATAAAAGAAAATATTCCGATTATTGATGAAAAGGACATACAAAAAGAAATCAAAGAGCTTCAAAAATCTTTTGCCGAAAGAAAATCAAGAGGAGACGATGACTATGCCCGCGAGGGGGATTTGCTCATTGTTTCGTATGAGCAATGGTCAGATGGAATTCCGGCTGGCGAGCCTGCAAATGGAATTCAGGTATACCTTGGCGAATTGCGCTTTGATGAAGAAATTGAAAAAAAACTGATTGAAGAAAAGCCCTTGAAAGACAGCGAACACCGTTTCTCAAAAAATGTGCCGCAAAAAGACGGAGCCGAAAAAAAAATCGATATTGTTATTCATATAAATCAAATATACGAAATTATCTGGCCTGAACTCACCGACGAACTGGCACAAAAATACGATTCGGAATACAAAAATGTCAGAGAATTGCGAGAAGACATTAGCAAGACGCTTTATGGGCGATTTCATCGGAAAAATATGGATATGGAAATCGGTAGCCTCCTGGATCAACTAAATGAGCTTGCCGAAGTAGAATTGCCGGAACAGTATGTAGAAGAAAGATTGCAAAAGTATCTCGACGAAAACCAGATTGAGCTTCAAAACTTTCCCGAAAAGGAAAGGGATGAGTTTAAGAAGATTTTTGAAAAAGAAACCCGCAAAAAACTTGTTAATGAGCATGTATTAAAAGAATCCATGCGCGAATTAAAAGGAGAAGATTACCGGAATGGTTTTTTAAAGTTTGTTGAAGATAATTTTGACAAGCGAATGGTTCGCACGTTCAAGCTGCTCTACGATGATGTCTTGAATAAAAACGAAAACAACTATTCCAGCCAGTTTGTAGAAAAATTGTTGCACCTGTATCATTTGAATATACTGGAAAAGTATTTTCGTGAAAAAGGGTTTGTCAAAAAGGATAAAAAAATTGCGTTTGCAGATTTTTTTAAAGAGATCAATGGCGAAAGTGTTTAAGGAGTTGAAATGAAGTTAAAAATAAGTATTGTGGTAATTGCGTTGGCAGCCGGTATTGCTTTTATGGCGCTTTCTTCCATAAATAAAGATGCCAGAAAGTTTTTTCAGGTCAACGAGTTCCAGGAAGAACTAAAAAAGAATCCGGACATTGCGGATAAAAATCTGATTTTGCTTGGGAATGTGAAAGAAGGTTCTATCAGGAAAAGCGGAATTGAAGCGGATTTTGTTATGGAACTAAAAGGCGAGTCTTTAACGGTTCACCATAACGGAAGAAATATTCTGCCCGACGGCTTTCTCGACGGGGCGCAGATTACCGTAGAAGGAAAATACGATAACCAAAAAAATATTTTTGTTTCGGACAAGGTTATGGCAAAATGCGCTTCAAAATACCAGGCAGGCAAGGATAAGCAGCTTTAAATGGCATCTCTGGGCGCGGCATTATTAAGTATTTCTCTGGGTACGCCTTTTCTTTCCATTGCAAGCGTTCTCATTGGAATGAAAAAGCGGCAGGAGTCCTGGATTGTTCTCGGGCGGCAGTTGCTGCATCTGCATTTATGGATTATAACGGGAGCCATGGCATCGCTGGCGTATTTGCTGGTTTCGGGCGATTTTTCAGTAGCATATGTTGTCGATCATACCAGTAAAGCGTTGCCGGTTTTTTACCGGTTTACCGCGCTATGGGCAGGAGCCGAGGGATCCATTTTGCTGTGGGCGTTTTTGCTTGTATTGTTTGCATTTATCGCCATTCGGCAAATGGAAGACAAGGCTCCGGTGCTAATTCCGTTTATGATTGTAATTTTAATGGGCATGTCCCTGTTTTTTTCCATCTTGTTGAATTTTTCGCATGACTCCGATCCTTTCAAGGTATTCAAAGCCGGAGATCAACTTATGTACAGCGAAGACGGTCGCGGTTTAAATCCCCTCCTTCAGCACTGGGCAATGATTATTCACCCGCCGGTATTGTTTCTTGGCTATGTATCGTTTGCCATTCCATTTGCCATTGCCATGTCTTCGCTTCTGGCCGGGAAGGTAAACCTGGAATGGACAAGGCTGGTGCGGCGATGGACATTGTTTTCCTGGTTTACCCTGGGAATGGGAATCATGCTGGGCGGCAAGTGGGCTTACGAAGAGCTTGGTTGGGGCGGTTACTGGGCATGGGATCCGGTCGAGAATGCTTCGTTGATGCCGTGGTTGACCGGAACGGCTTTTTTG
>JAOUFE010000044.1 GCA_029858425.1 Spirochaetia bacterium
ATATACACCGAGAATCGCTGGATATTTTATTCAAGAATTTATTGACGCTACAAGAAAACAATAATATCTATATCTTCTAATGTACTTATAAGCAGGAAGAGTATGAAGGGAAACAGAAGGTCATTATTCGCAAAAATCAGAGAGGCGCAGGGGCTTTTTGCCAAACAGGAATTTACCAGAGCCTTTAATATTCTTACTGAAATTGAAAAAAACTCAAATCATCCTCATCTTCTGGCCAAAATTGCAAATTACAAAGTGCAATGTCTTTTTCAGGTCGGTAATGTAGATTCTGCGGTTGAATATGTGGAAAGACTGTTATCATGTTATCCTCTTAGTGGTCAGGTTAATTTTTTGGCCGCTTCTATTTATCGGAAACTTGGAAACCAGGCCAGGGCGGGAAGATTGTATTTGCGATGTGTTTGCTTGTATCCTTCGAATACCCAATACGCCCTCGTATATGCGCAATTTCTCAAGGAGGCTCTGCGTTTAACAGAATCCGTAGGTATCATTCGAAAGAGCTTGAAGTTCAACCGAAGGCGAGATAAAAATCCGGACTCAGGGATATATTTTTTGTATCTGGAGCTTGGATTAAATTTTCATGTCATGGGATGCATGAAAAGAGCGCTAATATTATTAACATACTGCGCACAAAAAAATACCGACTTTCCATTTTATGATTTAATTGCGGAAATCCATCTTCAAAACAGGGATTTTATACGAGCGCATGATAATATTCAAAAACATCTGGATGCCTGGGGTCAAAGCGATCCTGACGCACTTTATATTCTTGCCAAAATTCAATCCGGGTTAAACCTGAAAAATGAGGCGCTTGAAACTCTGGAGAAATGCTGCAAAATATGGGGCGAACTGGTGGTCACTCCAGGAGACATGACTTATTTGTTTCCATTAATGCAGGATGGCAGCCTGAAGAATATCTCAAACCTGGTTTTGGAATTGTAGGCGTACATACGACACTCAAAATTTAGCCCATTCGGGAGATCAGTTCGGGGTTGTTGCGCGCAAAAAGCGTAGATTTTCCATTGTTGGGCTTGATTGTTGAGTTCCAGCCCATGCTTGACATTAATTTTTCGCCATCATCCAGGATTTCACATTAACTTTACAAATCAAACTGACAGAAATAATTGGTATTTATGAAATTTGAAACGATTAATCCGGCCACAGAAACGATCCTTGAGCATTTTCAGCAATCAAAAGATGATCAAATCAATGAAATCATGGAAAAATGCCATCACGCGCATCTCGAATGGAGGCTGATTTATTTATATACAAGGGCAAAATATTTTAAAAAATTATCGGATATTATTCAGAAAAGAAAAAATGAACTTGCGCAAATGATAACGGAAGAAATGGGCAAGCCAATAGCCCAATCATTAGCCGAAATTGAAAAGTGCGCTCAGATGTGCGAGTATTATGCCCATAATGGACCTCAATTTCTCGATGATGAACTTGTTAAAACAGAGGCGGAAAAAAGTTTTGTTACATACCAGCCTCTTGGGATTATCCTCGGAATCATGCCATGGAACTTTCCCTTCTGGCAGGTTTTACGATTTGCGGTTCCAGCAATTATGGCTGGCAATTCGGTTATCTTGAAACATGCTCCGAATGTTTGTCGCAGCGCTCTAACACTTGAAAAACTTTTCAATGAAGCCGATTTTCCGGAAGGTCTGTTTAAAACAGTTTTTGTGGATATTCCGAGAATACCCTCTTTAATTGAGCATCCGTATATTCAAGGCGTATCCTTAACGGGTAGCGAGAAGGCCGGAAGGAGCGTTGGAGAACTGGCGGGCAAAAATTTAAAGCGCGCGGTTCTCGAATTGGGTGGCTCAGATCCATATGTAATTTTCCACGATGCAGATCTGGAGCTTGCCGTGGAAACCTGTGTAACTTCAAGGCTTGTAAATTGTGGTCAGTCTTGCATATCGGCCAAACGCTTTATTGTTGACCAGACGATTGCGGAGGAGTTTGAAGAGCTATTTGCGGAAAAAATGAAAATGAAGACAATGGGCGATCCATCCGGAAATGTTCATCTGGGGCCAATGGCGCGGAAGGATCTTCGCGATAATCTGCACAATCAGGTTCAACAATCCATCGACAAAGGAGCAAAATTACTAACAGGGGGCGAGGTTCCGGATATAAAAGGATATTACTATCCTCCAACAGTTTTAGCAAATGTACATCCCGGCATGAACGTTTGGGATGAGGAGACTTTTGGTCCTGTAGCGGCAATTTCCCGTTTTTCAACCGAGCTTGAGGCGATTCGTCTCGCTCTGGATACTCCTTATGGTCTCGGAGCGGCTCTTTTTAGTCGCGATATTGAGCGAGTTGAGAAAATTGCCAAATATAAAATTATGTCAGGAAACGTGTTTATCAATGATTATGTAAAATCGGATCCGAGACTTCCATTTGGAGGAGTCAAAGCTTCCGGTTTTGGTAGAGAGTTATCCTATTTTGGTATCAGGGAATTTGTGAATATAAAGACAATTTTTATCAAATGATTTTCAGATAATGAAAATTTGTAAATTTGGCTTCTTCAAGTTTCCTTTAGTAAAATATTTGTCACAAAAATATTGCCCTAAAAAATTTAAATGCTGATATTCCCTTTAAATAAAATATTCAAATTCTCTATTGTTTCTCTTGCATTTTTGCTCTTGAACGGCAATCTACTCTCTTCGGAGAAAATTATTTTTATATCCCGAACAAACGAGACAAAATTTTATCATACTCTTTTTAATAATATTCGTGAAAAAAACTTTTGCTTGATATCCAATCAGGCAGGAACAGGGAAGTATTTGTTTATGCCATCATATAAAAAAAAATTATCCTATTTGCATGAAATGGCGGCGAATCATAATCTTCTAATTTACCGGATATTGACTCCAGAACATGGTTTAAGCGGGCAGAGCGAATCTACCGGCATTGATACCGATTTGATGCTGACCGGCAATATTCCCATTTTTCCGGTTTATCATAAAACAATTGGAGAGCTGGCCGTCTTGTTTGATGGTTGTATGAGTATCCTTTTTGATTTACCGGATGCCGGAATACGGCCTTTTACATATCGCACCATATTAACCAGAACCATACAGGCGCTCGGAGCCATGGGGAAAAAAATCCCTTTATATTTAATCGATCAACCGAATCCGGCATCCATATATGATGCCATGGGGCCGATGGTTCAGGAGTCATATTTTTCTTATCTTGGAGAAGAGGCTATTCCATTTTTTCCCGGATATTCTTATGCGGAACTTGCCCGGTATTATATTTCGAGGCATCATTTAAGCATGGATATTCGTTATATTGCCATGCCTCACTATACCCCCGGCGCACATGTTCTGGATTATCCAATGGATCCCCCTTCTCCGTCGTTGCCGCACAAGAGGGCGTTGCACTGCTACTGGATCGGGATTTTTCTTGAAGGAACCAGTATTGATTATGGTAAATACAGTAAAGATCCGTTTTGTCTTATAGGACACCCTGATATTGATTTTTCCATCCAACCTCCGCGTATATCGGGGATTAAATGGGTAAATTACGTATACAAACCATTTGGGGGAATATATAAGGACAGATTAATCAGGGGATATCGCATGGAGATTGATGATATAAAGCTGGTAGATCCTGTCAAAAGCAGTTATAAGATATTGGAATATTTCCATAAAAACTATCCTGATATCAAGATATTTACTTACAATCCTCCGGTCTTTATTTTTGATAAAATAACCGGAAGTTCATCCATGAGGACATTTCTTGAAAAAGGATTGAGCTACGAGAAATGGTTTAAAATCGAAAATTCAACCATTACGAAATTTAACCGCAACATGTATAATTTTAGATTATACTGACAAAAATTATCGCAGAGGACTGACCTGGTTCGGTAAGTTATTTTTTTGCCCCCTGTTGGGGGCAAAACACCATTTATCAGGGTTTGGTCAATACTCTTGAATTATTGCTGTATTTGTTCAATTTTTTTTTGAAGATCGATGCGCGCTTTTTTAATTTCCTGAAGCTCATCGAGCAGACCCTTAATGTCCGTTTGTAAGGACTGATATTTTTCGGAGAACTCTCCATGGCTTTCGTTGATTTTTTTTGGATTTTCCCTTTGTGGCTTTGGAGTTTTTGAAAAAATGCGAATGTTTGGATTTGTAGAAGCGGCATTGAAAGGTTCAATTCTTGCAGGCGTCATATTTTCGATTTTGCTCTCGATGCTCTCATTACTTTGGGCAAGATTGGAAATAAAACTTCCAATGTTTTCCCACAACCCATCATCTATTCCCGCCGTTTGCTTGTTCTTAACACTTACCATATTAGATTTTCGGAAAAATATGAAAAATAATTAGCAAAACAAAAGAACATGGGCATGAATTAGTCTGCCAAGTTTGTTTGGGGTTGCCTATGAAAGTCGGCACTGAACCACGGAGGGACATGTGCGCGAGACAAAGCCTGCGCATGCCATCGTGATGTGCGGATATTTTGATGAGCTGACGTCTAAAAGCATCTTAATACATTCTGACGTGAATATCGCAGTTCATCCCATGCCCACCTCATAAACCGTTCTGGCTGGAACTCAAAAATCTAAAATATTATGAAAGGGATTGCATTCCTTTGGAGTCCGGTAATTTTCATATCGGGCATTCACCAGAACAAGCGGAAATGCAGGCAATGTTTTTCCAGGATGCATCCTGGATTGACTGTGCAATATTGATTGAACGTTCTCGGGAGTAAGATTTCCCTTCCCGACCATAAGCAAGGTTCCAGTAATTATTCGAATCATGTTGTGCAAAAAACCGGAACCATCGTAGTAAAAATACAAAAATGGCGGTTTCTCAATGACCTTGATTCGGTCAATTCTGCGAACAGTTTTCTCCAATTGGGTTTTATATATATTTTTTGTGAAGGATGCGAAGTCATGCTCGCCGATTAAATGTTCCGATGCTTCCCTGATTTTTTTCAAATCTACCGGATAGTTTATCCAGAGATATTGCTTTCTGTATAGCGGCATGCGATATCTGGAAGATACTATGGAATATATGTATTCTCTGCCGATACATGAAAACCTTGCATGAAAATCATCTTGTACAAAGCCTCCAAAAACAATGGATGTGTCAGCTGGCAAAAGCCCGTTCAGATTATATATCATTTTCTCCAGATCGTGAGTTCTGAAAAAAAAATCCTTTTCATTTATTTCAAAATGTATTACTTGACCACACGCATGAACACCTCTATCCGTTCTGCCTGCGCAATGAATTTGAACAGGGTTTCGAAAATATATTTCCAAAGCTTTTTCATAAGCTCCTTGAACTGTCCTTTCGCCTGTTTGTCTTTGAAAACCGGAGAATGCCGATCCATCATAATGAATCGTTAATGCAATTTTCATCCAAATTATTTTTTTCCTGAAAAAATCTGTTCAAAGGTCAGATTCCGGAAGACCTCGCTCCTGGCCTCTTTTACATGACCAAAATAATCAGCAACCCTGCTTCTAAAGTTCTCATCCGAATCTCCCTCAGGTACATGATAGTCGGTGGGATCAATGTCATCCATAATTTCCTTCATTTGAAGCATTGAGGCGCTGACAATTGGAGTATAGGTTTTTTTGGCAGTTTTTTCAATGATGTTGCGCTCCATGAATTTATTCAGAATACCATAAAATTCGGCATAATCGTTCTGACATATTTTAACGAGTTCCGACTCCTTAGTGGAACCTTTCCCCTTTTCAAAATTGTTGTACAGGGTATAAAGAATTTTAAGACCATACCACATCTGGCGTTTCTCATTGCTGATTTTTAGCGTTAATCCGCTAAGTTTCAATAATCCTGGGTTCTGTACAAAAAAGGCTATTTCTGATCCATATATCATAATGCATATAGAGGTATAAACCAGAAGAAGCATCAAGGGAATTGCCGCCAGAGTTCCATAAATGGCAAAAGTACCTTTGGAAAACTGGGCTACATAATATTTAAATACAAATAAAAACAATACCCATAATAATGATGTTACACAAGCGCCATAAAAAGCCGCTTTGCTTAGAACATCCGTATATGGCAAAATTTTATACAATAGAAAAAAGATGATACCAATTACAATAAATGGCAAAATCATACTTCCAAATGCCGACAGAACAGACGTTGCAAAGGGCGATTTTTGCATTACATTCATTGTGAACCGGCTTTTATCTGAATTTCCTAAAATAATGTACTTATCGCCGGTAATATAAATTTTACCATCTTCCACCGACTGGGTAATTTCATATAAGTTTACATTGGTAGCAAAGGGCGGCTGTCTCCAGGTGGAACCCGAATCTTCGGTAAAGCGAATAAAACCCTGTTCACCGATTAATATCCCTTTCTCCTCATTCAAGAACAAAATATCGCTGAACTCTTCCCTTGCAATTCCAAGATTATTTCTCCCCCATGTTTTTCCGTTATCCGGGGAGAATAGTAATGTTCCGTAATCTCCGGTAATCCATATGGAATGATTGAATTTGCGTATGGATGATAAATTCGGTTTGTCTTTTCCGATGAGCTGCATAATATCATTTGCGGGCTTCCAGGTTCCGCCCCCGTCTTCGGTTTTAAATGCGGTAAAATTTTTTCCAATAATAATAAAATTTTCCTTACTTATTTTCAGGATACCGGTTAAATCCACTCTCAGGTTTCCAATGTAAGACGGTGTCCATGAGAGTCCGCCATTTTCTGTTCTGAGGATGATTCCGTCATCGCCGATAATATAGCCGGTTTGATCGTCAAAAAATTGAATCTTGTTGAATTTTACCTTAAATAATAACCGGGTATCTTCTCTTTCGTAGCATTGAATGGACCAGGTCTGCCCCAAAGATACAGAGGTTAAAATACATCCATTATCCGTTACAATAAATTCATTGTCTTTGTTTGCTGCATAAGATTGAAACGTCTTCCAGATAATTTCCTTTTTTTGTGGATGATAAATTTTGGGTAATAATGCCTCTTTCTCATCTCCTGAAATAATGGTATTTCTATCGGAATTTATTAATACTGTTTCTTTCTGGGTTTCAAAATCAATTTTTGACAATATATTTTCCGGAACCCATTTTCCCTTTGTCAGCCTTAGCAAGGTAGATTTTTCTCCTGTTGCAACAAGACTTCCATGAATATTTTCTACCGAAATTATAGCTGGGGGAGCTGCCTGATTTACAAGCGATTGACCGGTTGAAATACCAAGAGTAAGCAGAATGGGGCCAAAGATCAATACCAGTAAAAAACCGCTGATTTTCTGTATCCAGGGCCGCCCTTTTTTAACATTCCATATCCTGTTCATGGCAGTTTCCATCTCTCGTAATACGCTTGTTGCAGAGAATAATAGCACTATAAAGCCGATGCCGGTTACAGTACTGGCGTTGTTCAACAGTTCCATGATTACATTAAAATATGGATCGGGATCTATGGGGATTCCATGCTTGCGAATAAATTCCCGTGCGTACATGAAGTATTTTTCTTTTTCTATGATTTTTGCTCCAACAAGCAATATTACGACCATGATTGGCACAAAACTTACAACAAGCGAATAACTGATGGCAGCTGATCTTAGCAACCCTTCGTCATCGAGGAATTTTTTTATGGAACCAATGACAATGCGAAGAGTTTTTCTCGCGTTTGTCTTTAGTCCTTTATCATTGGGTGAATGATGATCGCTTAATATATTTTCAACAATTGAATATGTCTTTTTTAAAATTCCTGTTTTTTCTTCCGCCATATTTTCCCCTATATAATATCCTACTCACATTCCATCTGACCGATGTTCAGGCAAACATTTTTTATTTGTTCAGGAGTTCCAGCCGTGTACTCTGAGCTTTGGGGATGAAACCAAAAATCAATCGGAATGGTTTAAATTAGCGCAGTTTTGGGCGCTACGATTCCCAAAATTGCGCATCAGGCCAATGAATATTGATGTTTGTGCCTATACTCTTCGTTAACGATTCTGAATGTTTCCCATGGTGGCTGTTTCGGAGCGATCAAGAGATATTCTTTTTTTCATTGTTTCAAACGGGGTTCTGTCGCATATTTTCTGATATTCGCAATATGAACACGGAACATCCCATGCGCTTTCTTCGGATTCGGGCTTTTTCTTGTGACCGGAGGCAAAAAAATATCCGGAGTTTAATATTTCACTTATGGATGTTAGATCCTGAAGGGAATCTGCTTTTATAATTTCCTCAACTTTTTCGGGTGGAACCCTGAATATTTCACCTTGCCTGTGTAAAAAAGAAATGGAATCGGCATCTTTAATTTTTAAAAATTGCCAGGCCGCTTCAATTAAAGCTGGTTTTTTCAGAAAATTCAATTCATTGTGTTTTAAAAATTGTATTGCCGCAAGCATGTAAACCGGGAGTTGAAACTGCTTTACGGACAAATTTTCATTTTCAAATTTCTTGAAATCGGAAATTGTCCCGGTTTTGTAGTCCACAATACAAAGCGTATTCGCGGTTGGAGAATAATCAATGCGGTCAATGGCGCCCGTAAACCGGAAATTCTCAAAACAAATATTATGAAAACCATGTTCGGCTGCAACAGGGTAGTAACCGGCAAGAGGATATTTTTTGATCTGGCACGCATAAAAAAAATTTCTAAAAAAATCCTTCAACTCATGAAAACAATTGTTAAAAAAAACTTCCGAAAAAATAGAGATTTCCGATTTTAAAAAAGCGGGATTTGACTCCATGGCATCGTCAAATGATTTTTGCAGCAGATTGTCAATATTCCGGATTCCGATTTTATTGTTCATATCGCTATAAATCAGGGCCGGATAATTTGTTGTTATCTGATTTATGAAATTCCTTGCGCTGTAATGAAACAGGTTTCCCGAATCCCGGCGCTCAAGATATTTTACCTGATCATAATTTTCCACATTCTTTATTTTGCAAACCTTACTGAAATAAAATCTTTGAGGGCAGACAGCAATGGTCTCCATGGAGCTTGAAGAAGAAACTTTCTCCCTGTTTACAGGTTCGCTTAATCCGGTATACTTTTGATATCCAGAAAATCCAGAAAAAAATTTGGAGTTAAATGAATTTATCAGGGGAAGATTTTTCTTTGAGTCCAACCTGTAAATTTCCTCAGGGCAGGGTGCTAATCCCGAAATAATTTCTGTTTCTGTTCTCCGGTTATAAACAGGAAACATTTTTATCATGGCTTGTTTGCGAATATCGCTTCTTCCCGCAGGGATTTGTTCAAAAATAAAATCCGAAGGAGCCGGGTCATTTTCCAGATTAAATGTCAGACAAATTCCCTGGTTTACCAGAAGAAAAGAATCCGACAGTTTTTTCTTTTGATTTTCCGGACTCTGATACAGAACATTGCCAAGGTTCTCTATGCCAAGATATTCGTGTTGCTTTTGTGACACAGGAAACGATTTGGAATCAAGTCCCAGGACAAATAAATAGTCTACCGGTGATTGCAAAGCCTCTTGAACATGACGGGCAAAAATCTCGGGCATGGGTTCTTTGGTGTAATTTTTGCTTTTGATTTTGATGGAGTACAACTCATCGTGTAAGAGCGTATAAAACAAATCAGATTCAAGTCCTGATGGAAAATATTTGTCCTGGCTTGCAAAAACATCCAGAAGTTTTTCCAGTAATTTCCATTGTTCTTCAAGAAAAAAAGCCATTTCAGGATTTCTTTTCAAAGATTTGCGCATTGTTTCAAGGAAGAGGGAGGAATGGGTCGAAGGTAATTTTAATCCAGAAAGAATAGGTGTTGTTTCCAGTAACGAAGTTAACAGTATTTCTACCTCCTTAAACATCTTTGATCCCTTGATTTTGTGAATTATGGATTCTAATGATAAAAAATCTGTAATGGAAAATTCATCGGACAAGTATTCTGCAAACGCATAAGGTAAAGAATCTTGCTGATTATCCTGGATTTCAGGAAAAGCTAACGCCGGATTGAATAAAAAATCAATAAATTTATTTCGACTGATGGGCGCCGGTTTTTGCTTCAGCGCAAGAATATCTACAAAATCAATCGCAAGAGCAATTACAGGCATGGTCTCAGCCCGTGTTTTTTCAGGATGATTCAGTTGAAAACCGAAACGTCGAAATGCCAATTCAAGCTGTAGAATATTTCGGGCTGAGGAATAAAGAATAAAAATATTATGAAGAGAAGTTCCCCGGTCAAACAATGTTTTCACCGACAATGCCGCGAGATGGGCCTCATCGTGTAGCGTTGACGCCATCCATATTTTTAAATCAGGCGTTTCAGATTTTCGGAAAAAAAATAAATTTTCTTTTGTCCATTTCTCAAAATTTATTTTTGCAATTTTTTTCGCAACATAGAAAACCTCTTGATAATCGGCTAATGGCCTGTCAGAGGGAAATGTATTGTCAGACTCTGCCCCGTTTCCCTGATATGTAACAAAACGCCATTTGCAGTCATGGAAATTTTGAAGGAAAAATAATTTGGTTGTTTCTATTGCATCGTAGTTTGACGGGAAAAGGGAAATCACCTGATGAATCCTGGTAGATATGGCTATTTGAGGAGCGATCGAAGAGGTCAAAAATTCCGGGAGATTGATTAGAGATTGATTTTTTATCAAACCGGAAGTTCTTTCGAACATTTCCATTACTTCATTAAAGAGCTTGTTGTCTGTTTTGGGAATTGTCGTTTTTCGGGAATTGCGACTCCACAAAAAGATACGCCAAAGGTGAGGTATGTCATTTCTGAATCCAGGCATATCGAGCACTTCTCGAAGAAAACCTTCTTTTTTTTCATGCAGTACAGTCTCGATGGCCTGATGTAAAAATATTTTTTCTGTTAATCCCGGGAGAAAAAGATTTTCCGATCCGGTAACAACAGGAAGCGTTTTCCGAATCCATTGATCTATGGTCAGGAATTGAACATTTAAAATAGATCTTTTCCTTTCCGAAAGTTTTTCGTGAAAAAAAATGCGCAAACGCATAATGTCTGCAACATTACGGCACAAAGCAATGGTGCTTTTTTCAGGATCAAGCAATTTGATAAATAATCCGGATAGGGAAGAGTTGTCTATTTCCATTTATTTAAATAGCCATCTTGAAAGTTTGGCTCCAGGAGAAGAGGGTCTGGAGTATTCGTATAGTGCCCGAAATTCTTCCCGCCACTTCAAGACATCGGACAGGTGTACCTGAACCTGCTCCCCATGAGCGGTGCTTTCAAGGTCAAGAATAATTTTCCCGGTCGGGTCAATGCAAAGGGAATGGCCTCCCATTTTGATGTTTTGTGATGATCCAGTTGCATTCACAACGATAAAATAACACTGGTTTTCAATTGCCCGCGCCCGTGATAGAGTTATCATGTGATCGATTCTTGTTTCCGGCCATTGGGCTAATAAAAATACAATATCCACTTCCCGGGAGGCATATTTTCTAAATATTTCCGGAAACCGCAAATCATAGCATATGGCAATGCCCACACGCATCTCCTTGAATGAAAAAATAGAAAGCTTGTTACCCTTGGAGAGATATTTGTCTTCTTTAAATGCCGGAATCAGTTTTTGTTTGTTGTACGCTCCAAGAATGTCTCCTGTTTCGCTGACAAAGAAGGCGCGATTGTAGAAGGCATCGCCTTCTTTCCAGAAAAAAGAACCAAGAAACCCTGTCCTGTGAGCGAGACAAAGATCTTGAATATTTTCCAGAAATGTTTTGTTTTCACGGGCTATGCGATTCAAATTTTCATACTGAAAACCTGTCAAAAACACCTCAGGACAAACAATAAGATCCACCCTTAACTTTTTTTCAAAAACTTCTTTTAATTTCTCAAAATTTTTATTTGTATCCGGATCGATAACCGTTTGATGCAGGTATAATTTCATGCTTTGTTACTTCAAAAAACTCTCTTGAATTATCAAGCACAATTGTTTTGAAAATAAAGGCCAATGGTGGGTTTGATTATCGAGTTCCTGCCCATGCTCCGCGCTAATTTTCCTTTTTAGCGGGACTTTTCGCATTTCTGTTGTTTTCAGAAATCGCCTTGCCCGTTAACTGTATCGCCAGTTCGTCAATGTTTCCGGTGATTAATCGTGCGCTCCGTTCGCGCGTAAAATAAGTCCAAATCCATTCGTAAAATACAGCCACCCGGTGGCGAAAACCCATGAGCATAAAAATATGCACCAGCGCCCAGATGAACCACGCGAAGTATCCTGAAAAATACCATTTTCCAATTTCTGCGACTGCGCGGTGACGTCCGATGGTTGCCATGCTTCCCCGGTCTTTGTAAAGAAAATTAATTCTCTTTTGATTGCGGGTATCGCGCAAAATATTCCTGGCTGCCGATCGCCCTTCCTGCATAGCCGGCGCTCCCAACGCGGGTATGGTTTGCCCCTCTGCATTTTTAATCAGGGACATATCTCCCACAACAAAAACTTCTGGATGTCCGGGGAGACTTAAATCCGGCTCTACAAAAACCCTGCCGGAGCCTTCTGTTTTTGCATCGAGTTTCCTGCCGATCCGGGAAGCTTCGATTCCGCTTGCCCAAAGAGATACATTGGCCGGTATCCATTTGTTTTTTATTTTAATTCGACCGGGTTCAATGTCCATGACAAAACTGTTCGTTTGCACTTCAACGCCGAGTTCCGACAACTGTTTTTGGGCTTTATGCGAAATGCGTTCGGGATATATCCCCAGAATTCTGGTGGCTCCTTCGTACAAGGTGATGCGGCATTCATTGAAATCTATACACTTGAAATCTTTGGAAAGCGAACGCTTTGCAATATTTGCAATGGCTCCGGCAAGTTCAACGCCTGTTGGGCCTCCTCCGATTACCGCAAAATGCAGGGGCTGGTGTTTTCCGGTGAGACAGGCTTCTCGCTCGGCCAGTTCAAAAGCCAGTAAAATGCGACGGCGTATTTCAAGCGCATCTTCAATGGTTTTCAATCCTGGGGCGTCAAATTCCCATTTATCATGGCCAAAGTAGGCATGACGCGCGCCGGCGGCTACGATTAGATAGTCGTAGGGAATCCCGACTCCATTGTTGCAAATAGCAACTTTTCTTTTTAGATCAAAACCCACGATTTCGCCCATAATTACTTTTACGTTGGGCGCCTTGTACAATATACGACGCAAAGGCTGGGCGATTTGACCGGGAGAAAGTACCGCTGTGGCGACCTGGTACAAGAGGGGTTGGAATGTGTGAAAATTTTTTCGGTCAATCAAGGTAACAGATACGGACTGTCCTGCCAGTACTTTTGCCGCGTTGAGTCCGGCAAAACCGCCGCCGACGATTACCACTCTCTTGAAATTATTTTTTCCATGTTTTTCTGCATTCAACATATCAGCTACAATCATACAATATAAAATAAAAAAATCGTATCGACAAGATTATAATATGCCAATAATCATTGGCTTACCGCGTTGAATTCTTCGGCTCTGCGCAATAAACGGGGGGTCGCCCGCAATCGTGTGCGGGCGAGGGGGGATTGAATTGTACAGCCGATGTTTAGACTTTTTACCCCCCTCAAACATTTTGAATAAATACAACGGCCTGTGCGGCAATGCCTTCGCCGCGTCCGGTAAAACCCAGTTTTTCGGTAGTGGTGGCTTTGATATTAATATGCTCCGAAGACGTGTCGAACAGCAGCGCAAGATTTTTGGCGATACTTTTTTTATACGGCGTGATTTTGGGCGTTTCGCATATTATTGTCGCATCCAGATTTCCGAGCGTATAGCCCTGCTGTTGCATCAAGGAAACCGCGTGCCTCAAAAAGTCTGAACTTGCCCGGCCTTTGTTTTCCGGGGCGCTGTCGGGAAAATGTTCGCCGATATCTCCGCTTCCCAGCGCGCCGTAAATGGCATCGCAAATTGCATGAATCAAGACATCGGCATCGGAGTGTCCGGCAAGACCAACGTTGGTCTCGATAAAAACTCCGCCCAGGTAAATGCCGGAACCCGGCGCCGTTCTGTGAACGTCAAAGCCATTTCCAATCCTGAAATTCATGTATCTGCCTCGTATGTAATTTTAATGTTTTGTATATCTCCAGGGTATGTAAAAACGGGAAATCCCATGGCAAGCATAAAAGACCCTTCATCAGGATACGTGTTTTGATTGTTCTGCCACGATTTATTCAAGGCTTCGCCCAGCGCGGGTAAGAAAATCATTTGAGGGGTTTGTATTCGAAACAGTTGTTCCCGTGGTGGGTATTCCAAAACGCTGTCTTCCTTTGCCCGGCAAACCGAATCAACGAGATGTATGACCGGAACAAGGCAGGGTTTGTGATTCGACAGGGAGGCTGCATTTTTTTGAATCGAATCTGCGAATGGCTGCGAGATAAAGGGGCGATTGGCGTCATGCACCAGAAGCGCGCCTTCTTGCGCACAATTTATCAACGCAGTTCCTTTCCGGAAACTTTCGTGGCGGGTCTTTCCTCCGGAAATGACTTCGACGGAAATGTCCGGTTGGCTGATTGTATAGTCCGCAAGCGGTTCCAGAAAATCGGGTTGATTTATGAAGTCGGGATGAACAACAAGAATACATTGATCTGCTTTAACGATAGATGCAATTCTTTTTAATGATTGAATAAACAGGGGTTCGGGATTTCCCGATAATTTCAGGAACTGCTTTGGGATCCGGTTGCCAAACCGGCTTCCAGATCCCGCAAGAAGCAGCATTAGTTTAATGTTAGTTTCGGGGTACAACTTTTGTAAAAATCATTTTCCCGGCGTTGGTTTGAATTACGCTGGTAACGTTTACCTTTAGCTTTTTACCCAGCATTCTGCCGCCGTTTTCGATGACAACCATCGTACCATCTTCAAGATATCCGATTCCCTGGTTTTCGTCCTTGCCGTCTTTAACCACCTGTACTTCCATTTCTTCACCGGGCAAGACGACCGGCTTTAGGGCATTGGCAAGATTGTTGATATTTAAAACCGAGACATTTTGAAGCTCGGCAACTTTGTTTAAATTAAAGTCGTTTGTAATCAGCTTGCCATTGAGGTCTTTTGCCAGTCGAACCAGTTTGGCGTCCACTTCGCGCGTTTCGGTATAATCGACATACGAAATTTTTACTTCCAGATCCGGGCGCTTTTGAAGGGTGTTGAGCATGTCCAGCCCCCGGCGTCCGCGGTTTCGCTTGATGGCATCGGCAGAATCCGAGATCAACTGGATTTCCCGCAAAACAAAGTTTGGCACAATCAGGGGACCCTCGATAAAGCCCGTTGTGGCAAGGTCTATGATTCGTCCGTCAATTACAATGCTGGTGTCCAGAATTTTTGGGGCGGCTCCGGCGACTATCGCCTCCACGTTATCCGGCGCGAGGCTGACGCTTGAAGACTGGAATCCGATGTCCCTTTGATAGGCATACATCACATAGCTAACCGTGGTCAACATCAGCCCAAGGATCATCATTTGAAAAGGTTCAGGCAGTCGCTGAATCAACGGAAATAAAGCGCCAAACCCAATGAGCGCCAGTACCATTCCTATGGTTATTGCAAAAATATTTGCCTTTGCAGTTTTGTCCTTAAATACATCAATCAGAAAGGGAATTGCGCTAATTACAATACCCGTAACCGCTCCCACAATAATTCCCGTTGTTGATTGTGTAATAAAATAAATCCCCACAGCGCAAATAACCGCTATGGTGTAAATGTATAGTTTAGCCATAATCTTCCTCCGTTAGATAGTTCACAAAATATCTAAAGGGATTATGTCGTTCTCAGAGCGTTTAGCCGGATAATACTTCCGATATCAAATTGCTGGCTTCTTCCACCTGAACATTTTTAGCCAATGCAACCTCGTTTATCACAAGACTGTAGGCAGATTCATACAGCTTCCTTTCCATAATCGAAAGTTCTTTATCGCGGGCTCGTTTATATAAATTACGGCATACTTCGGAAACAGAAAGAATGGATCCTGACTTTACTTTAAGTAAATTGTTTTGATAACGTATTTTCCAGTCTTCTTCTTGTTCTATGAATTCTTCCTGGAGCAACTTCATTATTTTAGTCACTTCAGTTTTTTTAATAATATGACGCAAGCCAATATCTTCGACCCTCGCAACGGGTACCAATACCCGCATTCTCGTATTTATTAGTTCTACAACATAATACTTTTGCTCTTCATTAAGCACGGTTTTTGTGGCAATATCCACAATCGTTCCAACACCATGCATAGGATATACGACATAATCTCCTTTTTTAAACATATTTTTATCGGAACTTTTATTTTTCACTTTTTAGAATAATTACATTTCAAATCAAATGTGAAATGCTAACTTCCAGATTGGAATATGGAAATGGGGTGTCAAAGCATTTTTATAATTACAGGCAGAATGATTTAGACTTACGCAGTTTTTGGGGCGCTTCGCGCCCCAAAAACGCGCATTTTATTACATTTTGATCTGATTATTGAGGTTCATGTCCAAACTCGATCTTTTAATGTTTGATTACATACCACGACGGCCATTCCTGATGAATAACATACAACCTGAGATGGTTTTTGGCGACAAATTCATCTACGGCCGATTTAACTCCAAAATCGCCATCCGGTAAATGTCCATCCAGATAATCATGGCCGGCAAAAAGACCGCCTGATTTAAGTTTGGGCCACCAGAGTTCAATATCTTCTTTGCAGGCCTTATAGGAATGGTTGGCGTCAATGTATACAAAGTCCAGAGAATTGTCGTCTATTGTTCGAGAGGCTTCCCGGGATGTTTTTCGCAGAATCTGGCTTCGCTGGCCGTATTTTTTGAAATACTCAACCACGCTCCGGTAACGATGTTCGTTGATTTGTTGAGCCACATTGTTTAGGTCATCATATTGATCTTCAGAATACTCTCTCCAGGGGTCTACGGAGTACAAAATAGATAAACGGCTGTTCTCCAGAAGAACCACAGAGAATTCACCCTTGGCGACGCCAATTTCAACGCCTTTCCCGTCCAGATGCATTAGTGTCAATAAATATGCAAGATCTCTGCGATTTCGCAGGGGGCGATCCAGATACCAGGCCATGCGCGTTCTCAAATTTTTAAAAAAACCACGTTTCCCTGTATAATGTTTTGTAACCTCTTCCAAAGAATTTCCCATCTCGTCGAGTGATGACAGTTCTTTAAGGCGTCAATTCAATTTTGAGAGGCCACACCGCTCGCCGCTCTTTCTCGATCATGGGCATGAACCTCAATAATCAGATCAAAATGTATTAAAATGCGTGTTTTTGGCCGCGCCCCAAAACACGTCAGTTTAAATCAATCGGACTGAATATCGAGTTCATGCCCAGGAACTCTCCTTATTATAAAAAACCTCATTATTAAAGTAATATTGGTCAAAGCCGCATTTTTTTAGTTAAATAAAGGATACGCTTTTAGCGTTAATAATTCAATAAATTTCGGAGGAAATGAATGATACAAGTAGGACAAAAAGCGCCCGATTTTTCTGCAGAGGCGGTATCGAACAAACAATTTAAAAAAGTTTCGTTGAACGACTACAAAGGCAAGTACGTGGTACTTTTCTTTTACCCGCTGGATTTTACTTTTGTGTGTCCCACAGAAATTACGGCTTTTTCGGACAGGGCAGATGAGTTTTCAAAAATCAATACGCAAATTATTGGAGCAAGCATTGACAGCAAATTCAGCCACCTTGCCTGGGTAAATCAGTCTCGAAATGATGGCGGACTTGGCGACATAAAATTCCCATTGCTGGCAGATATCACCAAGGAAATTGCCAGAAACTACGGGGTTCTGATTGAAGAAGCCGGTATTGCTTTACGCGGAGTATTTATTATCGATCCAAATGGAATTTTAAAGGTAATGATGGTAAATAACAACAGCGTTGGAAGAAATGTGGATGAAGTCTTGAGACTCGTGCAGGCCGACCAGTTTGTGGCCAGCCATGCGGGCGAAGTTTGCCCCGCCAACTGGACTCCGGATAAAAAATCCATGACTGCGGACGTTGAAAAATCAAAAGCGTATTTTAAAAGTCAGGGCTAATTAAAAAAAGGGGGGTTCCCCCTTAGACCGCACACGGTTGCGGTCTATCCCCCCTTTATCTTGCCATTCTGAATACATGAAAATTCTGATTGTACTTCCAAACTGGCTGGGAGACGCGCTCATGGCTACATCGGCAATGGAGAATCTTGCAAACCAGTATCCGCAGGCAGAATGGACTCTCATTGGTTCGCATGTTACCATTCACGCAATAAAAGACCACCCCAACTGCCGCAGGTATTTCATTGATGAAACTAAAAAAAAGGGAAATCGCTTGCTGGCAACGATAGGCTTTGCAAAGGTTCTGGGCAGGCACGATGCGGCGATAAGTTTTCGGAAAAACTTTTTCACATCGCTTTTGCTTTATTTTACGCAATCAAAAATCAGGACAGGCGAATATTCATGGCATTCCTTTCTCGTAATGAATCAAACGGTCAGGTTTACAGGCAAACGGCATCTTGTAGAAAACTACAATGTATTGATCCA
>JAOUFE010000166.1 GCA_029858425.1 Spirochaetia bacterium
ATGAAAAAGACGATTTGTGTATTTTGGTAAAATCGACTATTGTTATTAGACCTGAGAATTGATAAAAAAGGATTTTAAGAATGGAAATTATGCAACATGAACTCAAAATCTGGAATTTCGACGAATTTGAAGTAAACAAGAAAATTGGAGAATTGGTCATTGGCCCAATTACTCATATGGATCTGGTCCGATATGCTGGCGCATCAGGTGATTTTAATCCCATTCATGTCGACACGGATTTTGCAATATCTGTTGGGTTAGAAGGAACCATCGCGCACGGGATGTATGTTATGGCACAAATAGGTAAACTAATCACCAATTTATTTATCCCCATGCAGATCAAGTCTTGGGGTGTGAAATTCAAGGGCATGACTTTTCCTGGGGAAAACATAATTATCCAAGCAAATGTAATAAAGAAAACAGCAACTCCGGAAGAAAAATTAGTATCAATTAAAATTGAGGCAACGAATCGAGGTGGAAATATAAAAGCATCAGGTGACTTAATTATTGCTTGTAAATGAGCCGTAAGTGTCAAATAAATATTTGGAGTATATTGTTTAAGATAATTCGGTTAATTGAATTTCTCTTTTGGCGGTTGTTCGCAAGCCCTCCATGGCTTGCTCAATTTCTTCATGGTTTTCATCGCACAACAGCGCATAACAGGTTCGCCGCCTTCGGCGGCTCCGGTCTCACAATTCTACTTTCTAAAATATGGATTTACAGTAAAGACAATTTATCTTCTATTGTATTCTCGTGATTGCTCAACCAAATTTTTAGAGGCTCTTCGTTTAACCGCAAGGACTCGCACCAAACTGGAGTTTGGTTTGTGCTCGCCTTGCTGATTCAGACAATCTAAAAACGTCAGTTATGCGCAAACGTTATGTGCCATAAACGCAATTAAATCGGTCATGTAACTCGGCCCTCCCTGGCCTCGTCCGGGTAATTTTCTATGATAGGTAATTATTCTTTATTTCGTTGACGCGGGAATAAAACCGGACATTATGTCCCCTATGTATTCCGCGCCCCCCCCCACTTTTTTTGATGATCCTGTCCATGATTTATTGAAGGAAGCTCGGCTCAGATATACTCAAAATGAAATTGCAGATTTACTTGATGTTGATGTACGTACTGTCCGTAGATGGGAAGTACGGGAAACTGAACCACCAAGTTATCTTGCAGATGCTATTCGACAAAGACTTTTACCCCTTGAAAATACAAAATCAGTAGAGAATTCGATATTCACATTTATTGATTTGTTTGCCGGTATTGGTGGCTTCAGACTTGCCTTCGAGTCTCATAGTGGGCATTGTGTATTAACAAGTGAATGGAATAAATTTTCCCAAAAAACCTATCTCGATAATTTTCCTCAAACCGGTTTTCATAAACTTGTCGGTGATATAACCCAGGTTGATGAAAAAGACATACCCGATCATGACATTCTTCTGGCAGGATTTCCTTGTCAGCCGTTCAGTATTGCGGGTGTATCAAAAAAAAATGCTTTAGGTAGACCGCATGGCTTTGAATGCACTACGCAAGGTACGCTATTTTTTGATGTTGCCAGAATTATTGCAGAGAAAAAGCCCTCGGCGTTTTTACTGGAAAATGTTAAAAATCTTGTATCCCACGATAATGGCAATACATTTAGAGTAATTCTCCAAACTTTAAAAAATGAGCTTGGTTATGAAATTCATTATAAAATTATTGATGGCGCCCATTTTGTACCGCAACATCGTGAAAGAATCTTGATTGTTGGTTTTCGGGGAAATACAAGTTTTTCATGGGATGACATTGAATTGCCGGAAAAAGGTAAAATTAAACTTTCTGAAATTCTACATCCGGAAAATGGCAGTGAATTAGCTGAAGAGCCTTACACGATGGGTGAAAAAGCTCTTGTATGTAGTCGATACACATTGACACCAAAACTATGGGAATATTTGCAAGCCTATGCTGAAAAACATAGATTGGCAGGCAATGGTTTTGGTTTTGGTCTCGTAAAAAATCATGATATCGCAAGAACATTGTCGGCAAGGTATTATAAAGATGGTTCAGAAATTCTTATATCTCAGGGATCAAAAAAACGCCCACGTCGCCTCACGCCAAGGGAATGTGCAAGGTTGATGGGTTTCCCTGATTCATTTATAATTCCTGTAAGTGATACACAGGCATATCGTCAGTTTGGCAATAGTGTTGTTGTACCAGTAATTCAGGAAATTGCCCGAATTATGAAGAGTCATGTTGTGAATCTTAAAGTGAAAGACCATGCAAACCTTGTATCAATTTCCAAATGACCGATGTAGTAAGCCCTGAAAAAAGAAGTCAGATGATGTCCGGTATAAAGAGTAAAAATACTCAACCGGAAATTATTTTAAGAAAATACTTGCATAATGCTGGATTTCGATTTCGCATAAATGTAAAATATTTACCTGGAAAACCTGACCTGGTTTTCAGAAAATATAATTCTATAATCTTCATTCATGGATGTTTTTGGCATGGACATGATTGTAAATTGTTTAAATGGCCGCAAACCCGTCCTGAATTCTGGAAGAAAAAAATTGAATCCAATATCAACAATGACGAAAAAGTTCTTCAAACTTTGCAATTGACCGGATGGCGTGTTTGTATTGTATGGGAATGTTCAGTAAAAGGAAAGGGAAAAGATATTATGCCTGTTACAAAAAAAATATCCAGTTGGTTAAAAGGCAATAAGCATTTTCTGGAGATTCGCGAATGAAACGTGGTTATTTATCTCAATATTTTAACGGTGTTGGAGCAAAAATATTAAGCCCTGTAGAGGTTGATACTCTCTTATCAAATCAGCATGAGTTTAATGGCGTTGAAGATCTTCGAAACATTCTTGGCGAACCCGATGGCAAAGAAAAATATGAGGCTAAATTTCTTTATCTCACTGATAGCGATGATGAACCTATAGTTGAAGATGGCTTTCTGACATGGTATGATGCTCGTCAGAAGGCACGAATTGAAAGAGGCGTAATGCGAACTGAATACCGGTTATATTTTCAAACAAATACAGTTTTGCAATGTGCGACTACAGGGGACCTATTGGTAATTGCAAGGAGACCAGACAATACATTGCTCGCAATTGTAGCAGAGAAGGACACTACGATTGCTCGTCAAATCATGTGGTTGTTTGGTTTTTCGGACTTCTCTCATCCAGGTTTTTCAATTCGCGAAGAACTTGAAACTGAGCAAGACAGGATTGAATTTGCATCCAGATTTATATTGGAAAGTATAGGTATTGCAGTTGAGACGACTGCCGAAAGCTGGTTAGATGATATGCTTCAAAAATTTGGGATTACATTACCAAAAACCAAAATATTTTCTGACTATGCCAGATCTACATTAAATGATATTAGTGTCAAAGATGATGGCGATAGCGCCTTGATGGCATGGATGGAACGTGAGGAAATTTTATTTAGAACATTTGAGAAATACTTGATTGGGGAAAGACTTTCACAGGGCTTTGATGGTGATGTTGACGGTTTTATAGCTTTTTCTTTATCTGTGCAAAACCGACGGAAGAGTCGGGTTGGTTATGCCCTTGAAAATCATCTTGAATTTCTTTTTCATGAAAATGGTATTCATTATTCACGTGCTGCTGTATCTGAGAACAAAGCTAAACCAGATTTTATTTTTCCTGGTATAAAGCAGTATCATGATTCATCTTTTGATCCACTTTTTTTAACCATGCTTGGTGTGAAATCCTCCTGCAAAGATCGTTGGCGACAGGTTTTATCCGAAGCTGATCGAATTGAGAATAAACACTTGCTTACACTTGAAGCAGCGATTAGTTCGAATCAAACTGAAGAAATGAAGTCTAAAAGTCTTCAACTTGTTTTACCGAAAGCATTACATACAACATATACTTCTGAACAACAATCCTGGTTAATGGATGTATCATCATTTGCAAAACTGGTTTTAAAAAGACAAAATAATAATAGGTAATAGCAAAGATAGCTCAACATTCATGTTGAGCTAAAATTCAAGCGTTTACGGCACATAACAGAGGTCAAAAGCTCGCCGCCGTTCGGCGGCTCGGGTCAATCGGCTTTGGGCCGCTTGACCAAATTTCTCAAGTCTCAGCCTTCTCCGTTTTGACTCGCGCTGAAATTGAGGTTAATTTCGCAATAGCAAAACGAGGCTTCGACTTGAAAAACTTCATTCTGCCCTCAAACGTTAGATGAAATGACAGCGGTTTAATCTGCGCCGCCCGTCCTGGGCGGCTATGGGCAATTTTTATAAAATACAGCGATTCTCGGTGAATATTTTAATGCAATTTTTCGTACTGATATTTTTCTGGGATTCTACTGCCTTGACGAAATCTATTGCGTAAAAATGTGACAT
>JAOUFE010000045.1 GCA_029858425.1 Spirochaetia bacterium
TTCGATCATTCCAATAAACAAACGCAGCCGCGAAATTTCTGTGGCTTCATTAAGTAAGTCTACGCCGTAAATGTTATGCGTTACAATATGGCGGCGAATGGCGTATATAAAATCGCCGTCCATTTCATAACTGGCTTGAATGGCTTTTTGGAGTTTTGCGTAGTTTTTGCTTTTGGCGATTTCAACCAGTATCTTGTGCAAGGCCGATAACTCATGTAAGGCCTCGACTAGAAATTGCCCTGAACCACAGGCGGGGTCGCAAACGGTGATATCTCGCAGTTCCTTTTCAAAAAAACTGGTCAACTCATCATCATTGGCTTTGTTCAACCAGTTTATTAGTGCATCTTCGGGGGTATCTTCCTTCTCTTCTTTATTACCATCTTTATTATTCAGGGCAAGCCGGGTTATAAAATGGTTGTAAATGGTTTCATGGGTTAAAAACTCTGACAAAAATGGCGGCGTGTAATAAACGCCCTGCGATTTGTTTTCGCCCAGCGATTGTTCAAATATGTAACCCAGAATATAAGGGCTTACGGCGTCTTCTTCGCCTTCGTCTCTTTCAGAGGTATGCCAGAACCAGCTTTCGAAAAACTGAAAAATTTCTTCAAAGGCTTTGTTATCAACATCAATCGCGGGGTATTTTTCTTCGATCTCGCGTTTCAAAAATAAACCGCCGTTGAGGTACGGCATGTTTTCGCCGGTCAGGGCATTTAGTTCGGGCGATCTATCTTGTTGTTTTATGCAGAGGGTTTCAAAAAACAGAGGGCATAAAAATCCATTGTAATAACTTTGTTTGTCTTGTTTATATTTTATCAAGTGAGTGGTGAGATATCTTTCGTGGCCGTTTAATATTTTTTTCTTTTGTAGAAAATACAAAAAAATAATTCTGTTTAAAAGGACAGAGGCGTAAAATGATCTTTCCTCGTTATCAGCAATACCAACAATTCTTTTGGCTAATTGAATTTTCTTGTTTTTGTATTCCGAATAAAACTTCTTTGAAATGTCTTTGCGGTCAAAAAGTTCATCCCAGCTTTTTAAATGATTAAATTTTAAGCCCTGCAATCGTTGCAAAGAGATATGCTTGTCCTCGGTTCGAATTTTTTCTTTACTGATACGATATTTCAAGACACGGAGATTGCTTGATGCCCCGCCGAGGCCAAACCCATAACGCGCAAAGTAAAAATTTTCAAAATCGCTTGAAATACCCAGAGTGCAATACAAACCGCCGACATAACTGCGAACCCGCGAACTGATTTCTGAGGCTTTTTCAAAAACAAAGGCCTTGATAAATTCCTGGCCGCCTTCATCGCTGATATCGATATCAAGCTCGCCGTCATTGAGGTGGCAGTTAAAACCGCGTGCGGCAAAAAAGTTATGCAAGTCATCAAGAGATTTAATATCTAAAAATTCGTCGCGAAGGTTTTGTTTTTTTTGTGCCATTGTTTTACCTTTAAATATAAATTGTCGTCAGCCAGCGATACGTTATATCGGCTGGCGTATACAGCACGCCGCGGTAGGCGGCATCTTTTAAAACGACGCCATGAAACATATCATCGAGAGCCCTGCAAAAATCCAGATACTGCGGCTGAGATATCTGGCCGCCAATGTTGATTTGGTGGTCTTCCAGAATTTTGCGAATTTTTCGTACCTGATCCTGGCTGATAATCTGACTCTGCATAACCATACGCAATTCCTGAATGGTGTTTAAAAAACCAGCTTTATATTCTTGCGCGCTGATCGAAAAATTATCTGTAAAAGTATTGCTGCGAAAAATAGTATCTAATTGTGTCAACAGGTCGCGCTGTGTGCCGGCAATACCGCCGATTCTTTGACTGGTGACTCTGGCGCCATAGGCGGCCTTGATTCTGGAGTATTGATTTGAAAAATATGTTTCCATTTTAGCGGTAAGGCGTTGTATGGCGTCTATATTTTCTGTCTCATTTAAGGTGATGCCGTCGCTTTGTATAATGTCATGGGTTAAAAACATTTGCGGATAACTGTCCGTTTGCCTGCAATCGCCGTCAATAGAAGCGGCATACCAGAATCTTTGCAATAAAGATTTGTATCCCGATCGCTCGCCGTAGATTTCATAAAGCCGGTAAATATCTTCAGGTCGTTTATTGATGATTGTATAATAACCATGCTCATCGCTTTTATGAATGAATTTTTTAAAATCAGACGACCGGATATTGTTTTCCCGCGCCGCATTATAAAGTTGCACGCGAAAAAAATCTTCGGGGGTCTCGCCTTCAATTTGAGCCAGCAATCTGTTAGACCCGGAGAGTCTTTCCAGAGCTGTAATGTCGGTCGTGTCTTGAACCTTGCGAATTTCTTCGCCAATATCTTCGGGTTTAATTTCTTCGGCTTCTTCTTCTGAGCTTAAAATAGCCATTTCTTTTCCAAGCAAAATCGTAACCTGCTTGATTTTACTGTAAAGAATGTTTAAAAGGTTTAAAAATGAATCTAAAAAACGATCTGGCGCAAAATTTAAAACCCGTACCTGGTTTTCAGAACCAATCCGGTTTACGCGGCCAACGCGTTGTACGATCCGCATGGGATTCCAGGGCAAATCAAAGTTAATGAGAAGATCGGCATCTTGCAGGTTCACCCCTTCGGCAAGAACATCCGTCGTGACCAGTAAATCAAGTTGATCTTTCTCTGGCATATTTGCATTGCGACCAATGGGAGCAAACCGGTTCAACTTTTGGTTCAGGCCGTCATCGCTGCCGTGGGTAAAATCAAAACGGAGACCCAACAAACTGTGTTTCTCTGATTTTTTTAGTTTATAGTGAATATATTCCGCCGTAGAAATAAACTGGGTGAACACCAGGGCTTTTCGATATCGGGTGGTTTGCAGTTTCTGTATAAACAGGTCGATCTTTTCATCGCGCAAACTCAAAGGGTTATCCGGTTCTTCGAGCTTCGAAGTAATATGTTCCTGGATAAACGCTCGAATCAATTCAATATCTTCATCTATCCACTTTTCTATATCATCTTTTTTTATTTCGGTCGAAAATTCAGGATTCCCTTTTTCAATACGCTGCTTTCGCAACTCATTTTCTTCGACGGTATCAAAGAAAGAAGCCTCTTCATCTTCAAAAACTTTTTTGTTGTATTTTTCTATGAGCGCTTCCCAGTCTTCGTTATCGATTTCCTCAAGAAGTATTTTTTCTTTTTCGATAATACGTTGCAGAGAAATATAAAAGGCATAAATACTGGATTCAAGGCGCTTAAACAAAAGCAATTGGTATAAATGGGTTAGCGTCTTGCCCCCTTTTGGGTTTGATAAAATGATATGGGGCAGCGTTAATTTTTCGAGTAATTTCCCGGCGCTGTCAAAAAGATTATGGTAGGTGGCATCATAGCTATAGGTGATTTTTTCAACCGTGGGGTCTTTAAATACGAGCGGTTTTCCGGCAATGCGAATATTGTTATATTTTTCTCTAATCGTTGATCGCATGCGCAAGAGCATGGTATGATTTAATATGTCTTTAATTTGATCTCTGGCCTGAATATATTCAGGGTCTTTTTCAATCTCGCTGAGTTTTTTGCCCTTGCGAAGTTCGCGCGTATGCTTTTCAAAAACATCAAAGGCCTTGAACACCAGACCGGCATTTGTCAGCGTTGTTTCCTGGGTACACAGAGCCAGAAGGTTCTTTAAGTCATGAACGCTGTTATTTAATGGAGTGGCTGTTAATAATATAACATGAGCTCGACCAGTCTTTGGGTGCAACTCTTTTAAATTTTTATACAAATCGGTATCGGTATTTCGGGCGCGGTGAGCCTCATCGACAACGATCAGATCAAATTTTATGTTCTTCAATTTTCTGCTGACCTCAACAGGTTCCCATTGACTCAACTCCCCCATGGAAATAAAAACGACAGTCTCCGATTCCAGAACTGAAAAATGATTCGCCAGAGTAGTCTTCCATTGATCTAACAGTTTGGGAGGCAATACCAAAATAATGTTTTTGCCTTCCGAATGATATCGTCGAATAACCTCGCCAGCGGTAAAGGTTTTGCCAAGCCCCACAGAGTCGGCGACAATTGCGCCTTCATAGCGTTCTAACTTGTGAACAATATTTTCAGAACCAATGCGTTGAAACTCCGCCAACTGATCGGCTTCTTGAAGCTGATCTATGATATGCCTCCCTAAGTAGTGGCTCACCAGATAAGTAAGCATTTCAAAAGGGGTCAAGTAAACAGGCAAAAATTGTATCTGACCCGGCTCTTTTTTTGTTAAACCGGAAGCTTCGATGATTTTTAATAAGTCTTCATTAAAAAGTTCGGCTTCAGAGTTCCAGATAATGTCGAACCAGTTTTTTAAGGCATCGTATTTCTGTTCATCTTTAGAAACCATACTCAACTCGCGGTTGCTGGTTAAACCGGAAGCGCTAAAATTAGAAGACCCGACAATAGAATAATGATGATCTATATTATTTTGTACAACACGGGCAATGTATGCTTTTGCATGAAAAAAATCTTTGGTATAAAGCTTCACCTGAATATATCTGTTTTTTAATAAAAATAAAAACTTCGCAGCGGTATCTGCATCGATATGCTTTAAGTCGGCTTCAAATTCCCGCAGAGCAGATCGCGCCAGTTCTTTCGTATTTATTTCCGAATTTTCTTCATGGCCAAGCGTTAAAACAGTTCCTGTCGGCTTATCGGTACGCGGGCTCATAATAAAACGAATCGTACCCTCTTTATATTGGTCGGTTTTATAACTTTCGTTTTGTTCCAGACCGGCAAGAATCTTTTCAAACCCGCTTAAATAAAAATATCCTACGGCAATTGACAAATCCCCAATAAAAGGACAAATAAAATAATTCAGAACAGCATCGAGCTGTGTCTCAGCCGATTGATTGTCAATAATTCCAGGCAACTGCATATTGAGTACGAATAATAAATTCCGGCAGCTTTGAAAAGCTCTAATTGCCCCTTTTATTGGGCACGGGTCATCAGCTGACAAACAGAAACTCTGTTTTCAGTCTCGCGATTGCAGTCTACCCCGGTCTGACAACATAATCATTGACGCGCAAAGTCATGCACGGGTTCTATCAACAATCATGCTCTCTGACGATGAAAAAAATGAAATCCATAAAAAAATTGGCGAGTTAAAAAAAAATCAATCCGAATTCAGAAAGACCCGCCCTGTAAAAAATGACGACGCCGGAGATGACGATATCGGAAAGTTTCGGCTGCTGGGGATTGCCTACGAGTTTATGTCCCTCATTTTATTGTCTTCCATTGGCGGTTATTTTATCGGCAAATACACCGACACCCAGCCATGGACCATGATTGCCTCCATTTTTACCGGATTTGGATATGCTTTTTACCGCCTCTATCAATCCGTAAACAAATAGCATGAGTTTTACAAAGCATCTCCTTTCTCCAGCCAAAATTAATCTTGGGTTAACCATTCCCTTTAAGTACGCAAACGGGTTTCACCACATTGTCAGTATTTTTGTACCCATTGACCTGTGCGATGAAGTGACGGTTTCTATTTCGCCCTCGAATTCCGGCGACGATCATTTTGAGCTTTCCTGGGAAAATCATCTTCCCGAAAACTTTCGATCCCAAAAAACAGCCCTTGCATTTTCTCAAAATGTTCAAGACAATCTGGTTTACAAGGCCTGGCAATGGATCAGGATTTTTTTGCGCCAATGCAGTATGGAAATTGCCCCGTTAAACGTGCGCGTTTTTGTTAAAAAAAAAATTCCTTCTCCGGGCGGGCTCGGAGGCGCAAGCTCCAATGCGGCTTGCCTGCTTCAAGCCGTCATGGAATATATAAAACCGGGCGCCTTTCCTGGGGTATTTTCCACTATCGAAAATCAGCTAAAAACCCGGTCGCTGGAAATTGGCTCTGACGTTCCTTTTTTCCTGCACAACGGCCCCTGTCTGGTGAGCGGCACCGGCGAAGTATTTTCCGAAATCCAATCTCTCCCTTTTCTGGGAATTCTGGCCACGCCTGATTTTGGCATTGCCACTTCCGGCATGTTTCAGGCTCTGAATAAACCGGTTTGCCGCCTGACACGGGAAGAAATGATCCGCCAAATCCCCTGGGCAAACAACTCAAAAAAGACTTTACACGACGATTATTCAAAGATTAATAGCCTGAAATCCAGCCATGAGAAGTATTTCGGGTTTCTGAACTGGATGACAGGCGCTGAAAAAAAAAATCCAGCGGAATTTACCGGGCATACAGGCATGGCCGGAAAATTTGCGGATATATTTGACCAGGAGGGCAACAGAACTTTTTTGATCAAAAATGAGTTTATTGAGGTTTTGCAGAAAGTAAATCCTGAAAATTACGCAGTTTTAAAAAAACTCAAAAATATTTTCATCCGGAAAACAAAAGGTTTGATGGATGAAGACAACAGGACATTTCTTCTTACCTCCATGAGCGGCTCCGGATCGACATGGTATGCGGGGTTTCCAGGTCTGGATTGCAAACATCCATTTTACAATAAAATAGATGTTTTGGTTGACGAACTCCGGAAAGAGCATCCTGGCATTTACTGGCAAAAATTCTGTTCCCGATAAAAATATTGGGCAAAAATATTGGGCCGTCGCCAAGCGGTAAGGCATCAGGTTTTGATCCTGACATGCGGAGGTTCGATCCCTCCCGGCCCAGATTGAGATTTTAATGAACGAAAGAAAAACCACATCTCTTCAAGCGCTGATCCTTGCCGCCGGCAAGGGAACCAGAATGAACAGCGATCTGCCCAAGGTGCTCCATCGCCTTGCCAATAAACCCATGATTGAATATGTTTTGGAGTCGAGTCTTCGCGCCGGAATAGAAAATATTACGGTGGTGGTTGGCCATGCCCGTGAAATGGTTGAAAAAACCGTTATGCTCTGGAATAAGGAAAATTCATCTGTTGCTGTTGAATTTCAGTTCCAGGAACAGCAAAATGGTACCGGCCACGCCGTTTTATGCGCCCGCGAAAAAATACAGAACATTGGCGATTATTTAATTGTATTATTGGGCGATGTCCCCTTGATTAAACCGGAAACGATCGAAAAAGCATATGCAAGCCTTACTCAAAATAGAGGAGATATGCTTGTCATTACGACCTCCCTTGAAAATCCGCATGGCTACGGAAGGATTATCCGCGATGATCAAAAAAATATTTGCTGCATCCGCGAAGAAAAAGAAGCCTCGCTTGCCGAAAAATCCATCAAGGAAATAAACACCGGCGTTTTTCTTTTTAAGAACACAGCTCTCTGGAGCTTTATTGACGAGCTCAACGCGCACAATGCTCAAAACGAATATTACCTGACCGATCTTGTCGAAATTATGAAAGCCCAAAACCAGAAAGTCCTTACATACGAATGCAGCGACAGTATTCAGTTTCAGGGAATTAATTCTCCCGATCAATTGGCTTCTCTGGAAAAACTGGCAGGAGTGTCCGTATGAATGGCTCCATGCTGAAAATATTTTCGGGATCGTCCAACATTCCCCTTGCCGAAAAAATAGCCGAATATGCCGGGCTTGAGCTTGGTAAAATAGATCTAAAAAAATTTTCCGACGGCGAATTGTCTGTAAAAATTACCGAAAACGTACGCGGATCCGATATCTTTTTAATCCAGTCGACCAGTTTTCCCGCCAACGATCATATTATCGAACTTCTGTTAATTATGGATGCATTTCGACGAGCCTCGGCCAGAAGAATTACGATCGTTACCCCATACTTTGGTTATGCAAGGCAGGATCGCAAAGTAGAACCGCGAGTTCCCATCTCAGCCAAAGTTGTCGCAAAAATTCTGGAGACCATTGGAACCAACCGCCTGCTGGCCATGGATTTACACGCCGATCAGATTCAGGGATTTTTTGATATCCCCGTAGATCATCTTTTTGCTGCCCCCGTTTTAATTGATTATTTTAAAGGTCAAAATACAGAAAATACTGTCATTGTTTCGCCGGATTCCGGCGGCGCCGAAAGAGCGCGTTTTTTTGCCAAACATTTAAACTGCGGCCTGGCAATTATCGATAAACGCCGCGAAAAAGCCAATGAAGCCGAAGTGATGAATATTATCGGAAATGTATCCGGGAAAAACTGCATTATGGTAGATGATATGATCGATACAGCCGGAACCATCGCCAAAGGCGCAAGGGCATTGATGGATTTCGGGGCAGCCGAAGTCAGAGCCGTTTCCACTCATGGAGTGTTATCTGGTCCGGCCTGCGAAAGACTTGAGGAAGCGCCCATTAAAGAAATAATTTTTACCGATACTATAAATATTCCGGAGAATAAACGTTTGAAAAAAATCAATGTTTTATCTGTGGCTCCTTTAATTGGAGAAGCAATATTGCGTATTCACGACGAACGATCGGTAAGTAATTTATTTGTTTAAAAAATTGATTTCAGGAGATAAAACATGCAAGAAATGATTATTCAGGCAGAAGAAAGAAAGGTCGGCGAAAAAGTATCGGCCATCAGAAAACAGGGAATGATTCCGGCGGTGATCTACAATCACGGCAAGACGCAGCATTTGAAAATTAATGAAAAGTTAATTCAGAAAATATTCGCGTCCGGGATATCCGAAGCTCAACTCTGGGATATTGAAGTCGGGGGAAAAAAGGAAAAATCCTTTATCAAGGATTATCAAACCCATCCGGTGACAAGTCAGATACTACACATGGATTTTTTCAGAATCACATCGGGCGAGAAAATTAAAACTCATATCCCCATCCATGTCGAAGGAAAATCCGAAGGCGAAAAAGCCGGAGGTATGCTGGAAATTTTGCTGCATTCTATCGAGCTGGAAATATTGCCCAAAGATTTAATGCCCGCCATAACCCTCGATATCAGCAAATTGCAAATGGGAGATGGAATCCACGTAAATGACCTCGATCTACCCGCCAGCGCCAGAATCATCGTGGAAGGTAATCCGATGATATGCCATATTGCCCAGCCAGCCAAGGCGAAAGCAGAGGACGAAGCTAAAGAGGGGGCTGCTGAGGCAGCCGCGCCAGAGACCAAATAAGGAACCCGATTTTTGAGTTCTAATATGAAGTTAATTATCGGTCTCGGGAATCCGGGAGACCGATACATGAATAATCGCAGGAACATTGGCTTTAAAATTGTCGATGTTCTTGCAAATAATACCAACATTCAAATTAAAACCAAAAAGAAGAAATCTCTACTGGGTACCGGGGAATTTGAACGACACGAAATTGTACTTCTGAAACCACAAACTTTTATGGATCTAAGCGGCGAGGCAGTATTGTATATTGCCTCGTTCCTGAGGATTCCGGTAAACAGAATTATTGTCATTCACGACGACTACTCCCTGCCCTATGGCGATGTTCAAGTCGCTCGCGGTCCATCCAATATTAAACACATCGGACTGGACTCCATTACTGTGGCTCTGAAGTCCGACAAGTATATACGCATTCGTATTGGCATTGCCCCGGGAAAAATATTTGATCCTGAAACAGACGGATTTCCCGCCATTTTTAAATATCTGGAAACTGATTTTACGTTAACGGAAAACATGAAAATTATCGAAGTAATTAACGACGCCGAGGCGGCGCTAAGATCCATTTTAACACAGGATATTGACGATGTCCTTTCAAAATACAAACTTGGCAATGTTGTTCAGCAAGACACATCTAACTAAAGATGAAATCAACCCCGTCATAAATAAAAACTGGATTCTCGCGTTTTCAGCCGGAGCTGACTCGATGCTCTGTCTTCACCTGCTTTTAAACATTCACAAGGCTCATCCTGTGGAAAACCGCCAGTTGATGATTTATTTTCTGGATCATGGCGACCAGCAAACAGATCAAAAAGACAAACGAAACCAACTCATTCAGGAGGCTCTGGAGAAAGTAAAAACATCCTGCCCCGATCTTCATGTGAAGTTTCTATCGCGCTTTCGGAACATAAAAAAAATAGCCAGGAGATCGGGAAAAAACTTTGAACTTATTGCATCCAAAATTCGCTACAAACATTTAAAAATACTTTTTTCCCGACATCCGGATTCTCTGGTCATTACCGGGCATAACCTGAGCGACTGGTATGAAACTTTGCTGATGAGAATCAACCGGGGGGCAGAGCTGAACAGTTTGTTCCCATTTTCTGTATTTGAGAATCAACGGGGTTTGGATTTTTTTCGCCCCCTGATTTTAATGACCGGCCAGGAAGTTCGGCATTTGTGCGGGTCTCAAAAAATAAATTACTGGGATGATCCCACCAATTTTAATGATTCCAATTTGCGTTCAAAATTACGCAATTATTCCGTAGCGCTCAATGCCGATGGCCTTCGAATTACCGCCAAAAATCTTTTGGCAAGAAAAAATGATACGCTATCAAAAAAAAATATCAGCCTAAACAAACTGAAACATAAAATACAGTCGATTTCGCAAAACCGGGAATACAGAATAAAGCTGGAGGATTATGAGACATTTTCAACCGATGAAAAAGATCTCATCAGGGAATTTATTTTTCAAGATATCAATTTCTGGCCGCTATCGGGGCATTTACGCCTAACAGCAAACTCCATACCCTTTCACTACCGCATGTTTCACATCGAAACAGAAAACTGGTATGGCGATTCCTGGATAGTTTTCCGCAGAGGTAGAAATACTTTGAGAAAATTAAATCTGCAAGGCGCTTCATCAGCTACCGTCTGCGCAGATCAAATTACCAAAAAATATTATATTCAAATGCCCTACGGTAAAAAATCCGTAAAAAAAATTTTAAGCGAATCCAGACTCTCGTTGCGACAGAGATGTAATCTGCCATTGCCGCTTCGCGGCCAAAATTCATTTGAAGTAATCCGGATTCCGCTGTCTCTTATTGGATTAAAAGATATCATTTCGCAACAAACCAGAAGTTGATATTGGCGAGAATTTTTTAAAGTAAAAAAATCCAGACGGGAGTTGCCCCGTCTGGATGATTAAGCATCAAGATTTCTTTTTAGAATTTAACTCATCGATTTCTTTCTGAAAATTTGCAAATTTTCCTTTTACCTTTGCATGGCATTGATCCAATGCCGCAGAGGTTAATGGTTTAAACGCATCGTCTGAAATGTTAGACAGATTTTTTGATATGGATTCATTGCTGGCAACACAGATTGCAAAAAAAGGATCTTGTAATGGTATGCTCCTCATTTTTGATTCTTTGTTTGACCAGTCTTCTACCAAATAGCGTACATTTACAGCCGTGGTAACTTCGGAGCAACCTGCAGGTTGTCCTTTGCAATACTGTGATGGCTCTGCCGATTTACTTGCAGTGAGATTCATTTTCCATACATAACTAAATCTGGTACTGGTATAATCCGCATAAGAAAATTTTTTACCAAAAAATTCAGTTTCTGCTACTGGAATTTTGCTTGTATCTACAATTTCTGCATTTTTGTAATTGACAGATTTTTGCAAAAACGATAAAAGATTTTGACATTGACCATTTGCCCATTGTTGATATTCGGATTTTTCTTTTTGATCCCAGTTTCCATTTTTAACAGAATGCATACTTCCATCTCCATTACCGTTCAACACTTCTTCCGTACCTGGTTTGGTCATGGTCACATTGCATTCAATGGCCAGATTTTTATTATCATCTCTCCATTTTACAAGGTTTCCAATTACTCCACCGCCGCAGTTTGACAACAAAAATGCCATCATAACTCCCAAACTTATTTTTACACTTTTCATAGTTTTTCCTCTCTGTATTTTAAATTTCCCCCGCTTTCCGGGGAATTTCAAATAACATTATTCTTTGTTCTTGTCAACGACAAATTCACCCAAAGAATATATTTGTCTCACACCTTGGGGTGATTTTGGCAATTTTTTTTTGCATCTTTTCGCTCATAAACATATCACCGTTGTACGCTTCATTGAAAATGTTTTTTTGCTGCAAGATTTGCAGTAGTCTTTCGCCCGTTAAAAGCTAAACCACCACAAGCGGAGGAGCCCGGAACGGCTCCGCAGCGCGGGCATTTGTTTTATGCGCGACACTGAATATATTTTCTGCCCATTTTAAAATACGGGTTTCAAGAAAATTCAGGAACCGCTGCGCGTTAAATTAAACAAAAAAATGGTCAACTGCTGAAGCTTTCCATGACCAGATTGCGGCGCATCCAAATGCCGGTCAATGGTTTTGGAGAAAATATGTTTCATGTGTGTTTTATAGGTATTCAATGTAATGGAATACATTTTTTGGATTTCGGCAGGCTTTTTCCCTTTCAAAATCGAACCGCATATATCGGCTTCCCTGGGCGACAAATAATAGCGCAGCACCAGAATTACTTTCACGGAATCCTCTGCCGAAGCATTTTTTTTACGATTATCCGTTTCCCTCAGCTCTTTTCGTCCGGCAATAATTTCCGTTACCTTTTGAATTGCTTTTTCAAAACGCTGCCGCGTAACGGGTTTAATGAGATAATCTACAACGTTTAGTTCATAGGCCGCCAGAGACTGCATCCTGTCCCCCGTAATTAATATAACGGGGCATTGTACTTTTCCTGTTCTTAACAAATCAAATGCGGTGGCATCGGGCAGGTGCAGATCCAGAAACAAAAGATCATATTCCTGTTTATGCAGACATTCCTGAGCGTATGCAATTGTCGAAGAAATTTTTGGAGCATAAAACTCTGGATAGTTTTTTATATAAGATGCAATGAGCCTCGCCGAATGAGTTTCATCTTCTACAATCATACACCGGTAAAGCTCGCTCATTTTTTTCCCTGATCCGCAATAAATCTGTCAGAAAATAGCATCGTCCGGAATTTGTGCATTGTCAACTGTTTTATTGACAAACCATAATGAAAACAGATGTTTTTTGCCCGTCTTTTGAATTTTTGGTATGCTAATTTTTTCTACCAGAAATGCATATTTCGACTTTTGTGCCGCCCGTTTTTACCGGATGTATCGATACCTCCACATTTGAATAATAGTGTTCCAGCCTCTGCCGGATATTTTCCAAAGCCCCCTGGGGTCTGGTATACATTTCAGATGGCTCGCCGTTATCGCTTACAAGAATGATCGCGCCTTCGTTTGTCATTTTGACGGACATGGAAATGGTAAATATATATTTTTCTTTTTTATCCTTCGCGACGTTTTTGGGTTTGGCATGTTTCAAACAATTTTCAATTAACGGTTGCAAACTAAGCGGCGGAACCGGGAAATTCTGCGCATTTTTGGGAAAATCTTCGACAAGGCGATCTTTTTGTCCTGTGCGCTTGTTCATAATCTGGAAATATTTTCTGGCAAATTGCCATTCTTCTTTGATGGGTACCAGGTCTTTTTCAACATGGTAGGTCATGTACTCATAAATTTTCGCCAGCTCGACCACTGTTTGCTCAGCGGCATTTTTGTCGGATTGCAACATTCCCAGGATCATATTCAGCGAATTGTACAGAAAATGCGGATTTACCTTGCCCTGCAGACTGGAATACTCCAGTTTTTTTATTTTTATTTCCTGCGCAATTCCAGATTGCCGCATAACGTTAATTCTGTAACCCAGCGCAAGCGAAAACAGCAAGGCCTCCAGCGCGCTGCCAATCTGTACGGAATAATTACTCTGGCTTATAACCGGGAAATATATATTAAAAAGTTTTATTTCCTGGATCAGCATTCCCAAAATAAATATTAAGGTTGCCCCAAAATAATACCGGGCGATCATGGATTGAAAGGACAATAAAAAACTTACCGCAAAAGAAAATAAAGTAACAATGATGATGCAAAAACCAGTCATTACAATGGCATTCTGAAATTCCACAAACGGATACAAAATCGATGGTACAAAAAACATGGCGATCATAAACTGGTAAAACCGGTATGCCCCGGGATAAACATTTTTCACCTGAAGCAGCGAAGTGGTAAACAAAATAGAACAGGGCCAGGCAATGACGGCGCCAAATACAATCACATGATGCCAATTATCAATATGGTTGGGAGAAATAAATTGAATAAATAGACCATCCAGAGCGCTTTGAGCAATGATATAAACCAGCAAATAGGCAATGTAATAAAAGTACGCTTTTTCTCTAATTGCAAAAAAAATAAACATGTTGTAAACCAACATTGCGATCATAATTCCGTAATATATCCCCATAATCAAATTATCCCGGTAAACTTTTTCAATGAGCGATGTAGCGGTATGCAAACTGGCATCAAACTCAAGAGTTGAAGAGCTTGGTTTTAACGAAAAATATATGGTCTGCATTTTTCCGGGAATGCCGAGCGGAAAGATTTCATTTCGATGCTGCACTATCCTTGTGTAAAAAGATTTCCAGTCGTTTTGATGAAAACTTTTTATGATTTTCTGGCCGGAAACCAGATAGACATCCATGGCGCCGGCAAGCCTTTCGGATTTAAAAAACAAAAACCACCAGTCTTGAGACGATTCATTTTTAAATTCAAATTTTCCCCATATTGTGTAGGCAACAACGCCAAAATCGGCGCTATCTCTTTTCTTAAACAACCGGCCTTGCGCATCCTGACGAGTTACCTCGTCAATGGAAAGTTTGTCTTCTTTGTCTTCGTAAAAAGACAGGTAAGGGGTAACATCAATTGTTTTTATGTCTCGGGTCAGATTTAACGCATGCTGTGCAAAAAGCGGGGCGGCAAAGAAAATCAGCGGTATGGCAAAAATCCATAATTTTTTATTTCGAATCATTGTGATCTCCCCAAGATGGGTAGCAGTTTAAAATGAGCGACGTCAATCGAAAAATTCGTCTATCATTGGGGTTGTAAAGGTCTCACCGCGGCTACCATTTAGTTAGAAAGTGGCGTTTTTGGCGCGCTGCGCGCGCCAAAACGGCCACACTAACTAAAAAGTAGCCGCGGTGAGCGCAGAGAAAGAAGCGCAGAGAAAAAAATGGTTGCCAACGGGTATATTTTTTTATACTCTGGTGGTATGAGCGCAACTACCATAAAGCTGGATGGAAGAATACTTGCCGAAATTGATCCGTATCTGGAAAAAAATCAAACCCTTACTTCATTTATCCGCGAGTCGGTGCAACGCGAAATTAAAAGAAGAAAAATGAAGCTGGCGGCATCCTCGTACATAAAAAATCTGGAAAAGCATAAGCAGGAAAAACAGGATTTGGACGAATGGGAATCTGCCGATCTTTCCCTGGAATCGGAGTAACCCCGGTTGAATCGCGGCGAAATTTACTGGGTAAATCTGGAGCCGGCCAAAGCCCCGGAGTTGGGCAAAATGCGACCCGCCCTCATTGTATCGAACTCTGAAACCAACCAGGCTTTAGACTCGGTGGTCATGGTTCCCCTCTCCAGCCGACCGCCGGAAATCTGGCCTCTGCGCATGGAGATACATCTTGCTTCTGGCTCCCAAAATCTCCCCAAAAAGTCTTTTGCCGTTATTGCGGGCATTCGGCAGGTAGCTAAAAGCCGCATTCAAAAATTTCAGGGAATTGCCGATGACGCTTCGATGAAAAAAATCGACGAGGCTGTGCAGTCCTATTTAAGCGAGTAAGCGGCAGGGCGTGGATTGAGTATTTTCGCGGAAATGCGAGACTTAAATCAGTTGTACTGCATCTCTGCGAAATTCGTCCCAAAATGAAGTGTTTTTTTTAAGCTGATCGGCAAATTCGCGGGCAGTATAAACAATAATATCCAGACGCGGATAAAATTTAAAAAGTTCTTCAAACTCAAATGCCCTGCGGACAAATTTTTCGGACGTTTCTTTTACAATTACCAGATCAATATCGCTATCGGGATTAAATTTTTTTCTGGCAACGCTGCCGAAAATAAAAACTTTATCCGCTCTACCAGAAATGTATTGCATTATATTTTTTAGTATCACTTCGATATTTTCATTCGTGAGTGGCCTTGAAATTCCGAAAGTATTAATTTGCATTTAAAAATTCCTTTTCAACCATTTCCAGGATCCGCTCTGCAAGGCTTAACGCTTCTACGGCCATAGATTCATCAAAGTGAATTCGGGGATCGTCGGAATCCGGAAGAGCATCCGGATATCGTGGCGCTATGTAGTAAAGATCGAGTCTTCTGGCGGCTCAATTAATCGTCAATCTGGTTGCGGTAACGCCCGTATCTGTCGGAAGGCCGGTATTATTGGTAACGACAAATTTTTTATTGTAGGTAATCGCGACGCTGCCCATGACAATTTCGTAAATGGTTCCGGTGACATTGGTTAATAAATCAACGTTGGAAATTCCCATCATCACATATACATACACAAAAGCGCCAGCTGAAAATTTTCCGGCTGGAATAATTACCGCAGCCAAGCCGTTTTGTGCGGTACCCGGAGTAAGGGTAATCGGAACAACTCCCGTTGCCACCGTAGAAGCGCGATCCTGAAACTTGACCAGAACATATCCGGTATCGGTATCTACTGGTACCGTAACATTTATTGTTCCACCTATGCTGCCGGTTATCGACTGGAAATCCATCGTAGGAACGCCCGTCATTTCAGCCTTCCCGTCGCCATTGACAAACGTCAATCCTGGTGGAACTATCGTATAAGTACCACTGGTAACCAGCGAAGGCGAATTACCGCTTAAACAGGCCAGAGCTTTTAACGTAAGCGTTGCGCTTACGGTCACCGGAGTAGAATATGTTAAGCCTGCAGAGCAAAGAGCGCTGGCATTACAGGCAGGCGTAGTAAGACCATCTGTCGAATAACAAATTGTTGCCCCACCGTGTTTAAGGACAAGCAGCAAGGCATGTATTGTATGAAGTAGTGGCAGAGCTAAGGCAAGCATTGAGTTGAGAAGTCGTAGTTGCTTCACAAGCCGCATCGCCAAAGCACAGAAGAATATCGTATGCGCCATTGCATGTTGTATTATTGGATGCATATAAACTATCGCACCGAAACACACACAAATTATACATTTGATATGCGGCTTTGTTCCCAGCCTCATCCAGTACAATTACATTAATGTAATTTGCGGTATTTGAAATCCCACTAATATTATAACTATTACCGATATTATAGCTATTCATGTTCATTGTACAGACAGGGTTAATTGCAATTCCGTTTGCCAGTATATTGACCAAAGAATCTATATTGTTTGTTGCAGATTGATAAATAGTGTAACACAAGTTTATTGAAGCCGAAATATTATCAGCTGCACTTGTCCAGTTTAAAATGACACTCGAAAATATATTTCCAGCAGCTGTCATAATTCCCGTATTTCCAGGGGTCGGCGCAATTGAGTCTCCTTCAATAACGGTTAAACTAAAAATTTTAGAATCGATGGCCGCGTTTTTTGTGATGGTCGCCGTTAATGTAACAACAACATTTCCAGTTCCCGGTGTCGGTCGGGTAACAGTTCCATTAGTGGCTATGGCCGTATTATCGCTTGCCCATGTAATCGTCGTACCGCCGGAACCGGTCGTATTGAGCCCGACATTCCGGGTTACGCTGCCGGCTGAATCCGTGCCATTGTAAATAATTCCCAGAGCGACCTTATCAGCGGCTACAGCCTCTGCATCGGTTGATCCACCGCTTGTACCGCCGGTCGAGCCACTAACGGTCGAGCCACCGCCAGACGGCGCACAATTTCCCGCAAATAATATTGCAGAAAGCAACAGTATCATTGTAATTATTGATTTTTTCATTTTCCCCTCTCCTGTTTTTGGCTACAACAGACCTGGCATGAACTCAAAAATCCGAGACGATTTTCAATTCATGCCCGATCTACCCACTAACGAACTCCACACACAGTCTGCGTGAAACGCGAACATAATGTAAACATTTATTTGTCAAAATCTATAAAAATGTATCACACCTTGGGGTGATTTTGGCTAATTTCTTGGCAGGTAATGGCCAAAAGAGCGAGGGAGGAGAAATATTTTGGGTATTATTTTTTTCATGAGGTGTTCCCTGAGATTCAAGATGCCTTTTGCAGAGATTCTTCCACTTTTTGTGGGACATCGATAAGAACAAAACAAGAAGACGGGTATATATAATCTTCGCCGCTTTCATCGATAATACGGATATCGATATTTCCCTCACTTTTGATCTGCGCTTCAGGCGCTACGCGATAAATTTTATGCAGTTCCAGCGAAGCCGGAAAATTATCATTATTGATACAAACAACGTATTTCTGTGCAGGTTCTTTTGACTTTTCCATTTTATTACTCCAAATATCTTTTTCGTTTATATTCTTTTTTACCTATGCCATAAGCTTCATACCAGTGCAATTCAGCCAATTTAATTTCGCCCGATGCAAGTCGAATATGA
>JAOUFE010000167.1 GCA_029858425.1 Spirochaetia bacterium
AAATTCAGAATAACCTGTGCTACAGTTATATTAGTTTGCGATTCTATCCCCCCACTATTACGGATCGCAGGCTTACAATAATCTCCTCGTGATATTCCCCGCCGTAAAAAGCGGGGTTTTTTAGGGGCATTTAGCTCATTCGGATAGAGCAACGGATTTCTAATCCGTTGGCGGCAGGTTCGAGTCCTGCAATGCCCACCAGATTGACGATTTTAAAGCTCTAAATGAGCAATCGAGACTGCGCAAAGGTACGCCCAGCGTAGCCACCCGGGCTGATCACCGGGTGAAGTTATAACATTTCTCCCGCTTCCCGTCAGATCAGCGCAACGTGTGAGATGTCAACACACCAGCCACGCCTCTTAACAATGCGCAATCTTGGCTGGTTTTTAATTGCAAGAACACCGTGGTTTCTCAAATGAAAAAATCACCAGAAGTCAAGAAAATCAGAGAACTTGTTAGTGGATCTCTCGACGAATCATATGATGTGTCAATGCTTTTTAATTTGCAAGCTTTGAAAAAGCGGCTTAAAAGCGTATTTGTTTAAATAACATCGAAAACTATGCACGTTTCCGACAATACGTATATTTAATATCGGGAAATATGAGCAGAAAATACGTAACCCCCGGACTCAAACCTCTAACTGACCAAGAATTGAAAAAGCGTTTTGAAGAAAAACCGCTGACAAAACAGGGCCAGGCCAGAATTAAGAACTTGAAAAAAGAGACCGTTAAAGCAGTTGATGAGTATAAAAAATTGTATGGCTGAAATTTATCTACCAGAAATTTTATTACTAGGGCGTGTTTATCAAGTAGTAGTAACAGATCATAGATTCAGTCCTGTACACGAAGATATAGACGATATTATATCGGAGTACAGTCGAGACGAAGAAATACGCAAGGGGATGAAATCTGCTAGAAGATGGGTTAAGAAATTTTTATGAAATCCCCTTATCTGCTTTGGTGGATGAGCGCGAAGCCATTCGGGGCTTCTGCTTTTATGATAAATAAATATGAAACTAAGCAGTAATTTGCGCTATAATTAGAATGCTGAATAAGCATATACAAAGAGGCAACGACCTCTGCGGTTTCGTTGCCTTTTACCGAAAGCGATGCTGATTGCGTCAGCATCGCTTTCTATTGGCATGTTACGAAGGTGATTTAGTGAAACTAATTGAGAAACAGCATTTATTTGTTCGCTTACTGCCAAAATTATTGGATTTTGCTGTCAACTTGGCAGATAAGAATGGCTGGTTTGTGACGGAAGGTGATGCTTTCAGAGACCCGCGTGTTCATGGCGAGTACGGGGTAAAACAAAGTTACTCGGGCGCTAATAGTAATCACAAACTTAGGCTTGCGATTGATATTAATCTTATCAGTGATGGTGTATTGCTTGGCGCAGAAGCTCACGAAGAACTTGGTAAGTACTGGAAAAAATTGCATCCTCTTTGCGAATGGGGCGGTGAGCCTGGTCGCAATGATGCGAATCACTACTCACTTAATCATAATGATTCATGGTAAAAATCAATGAATAAAGAAGCCCGTAAAAAGATGATGGCTCGCCTGAGAGAATTGCGCAGGCAGTATATCGAGCAGGGCGGGGTATTGCTCAGTCGTGAGCAGATTTTAGAAGAGTTAAAGCAATATGGTTAAAACTGAAGACGCTGAAAGACTAATGAAGCAATGTCAAATAGGCGTTGGTGGTCGTGATGCTTTGGATAAAGCACATAACATAATGGCCGATTGTTACGGAACTATTGGTGCTTTAGTGGAAGAGCGTGATGCACTTCTTCGCGGCGAATACATTTGTAAAAAATGTGGAATTCGGAAAAATTCCGAGCATAACCATGAAATCAGATTCTGATTATTGAAATGAGCTTACCACTACCATTCATCGGCAAGATTATAGATAAAATATGGCCGGACAAGGAAGAGGCTGAAAAGGCAAAGGTGAGATTGTTTGAGGCCGATCAAGCTGGAGAACTTGCCGAATTAGATGCAGAGCTTAAAATATCACTCGCGCAAATTTCGGTAAATGCTGAAGATGCAAAGAGCAATTCACGATTTCAATCTTGGTGGAGACCCGCAGCCGGATGGATTTGTATATTTGGATTATTTTATCCCGTGTTTACATCACTACTGACTTGGCTATTACAGTTAATAGCTTGGCTTTTTGCGGTTGACATAACCCAATTCCCCATCCCGCCGAAAATAGACACAGACTACCTGATAACATTATTGACCGGACTTTTAGGACTTGGTGGCATGAGATCATGGGAAAAGAATAAAAAGCATTCGGAGTGGTCAAAATAGATTTTTGATCCTTTGCCGAGTTTTTTCAGTGATGGGTCTTTTGCCTTGTTCGATTTTTTGGACAAGGACAACGGATAAACCAAGTTCAAAGGCTAGTCTTTGCTGAGACCAGCCTTTTGCCTGACGTAGTTGCTTGAGTTGATTGTATGTCATACAGGCTGCAATGTGTCACCGTATATACTGTAAGTGTTGCCATCGGTGTCAATGATTTTATGAGAGTAATCGCCGAGAGCTTTTGACGCTTTGATTGCTGATTTTTGGGTTGCATGGCTTGATTGTATATCGCCGTAGTACGATGCTGCTACAACTGCATATTTGTTTGACCCGCGGAATTTGATCTCGCGGTCATAATGTTGACTTGCTAAGTCGTGTATACTACCAGTGCCGCTCATTTTTTGATCTATTATTAATGTTTTCATTTTTCTTATCCTCTTTGTTGTTAAAAAATTATCGTCTTGTTGTAGTAATTATAGTTGTACTAGTACAAGATGTCAATAAATTGTTGCAAAAAAACGGCTGAAAATCTTGTAGGACAGGGACTACACGCTGTAGGACGGCATCCAGAGGCTTGTTTATTTTGATGGGTTAAAGAGATTCCGGCTCAGGACAAGCGCTGATATCTCTGAAAAGAGAATCGCTTAAATCGAATTACAGGGCGAATTTCAAGAAAGCGGCTAATAAATAGCCATATTTTGGTTAGATTTGTTTAATAAATAGGCAATTAAAGCTTGAATTGTATGTTTTTTGCTCAAAAAATCATTAAAGAAACGCTAATTACTGATAAATTATGTCAATAGATTTTAAAAATATTGATTGCATGGAATATATGCGATCAGTGCCAGATCAATATTTTGATTTGGCTATCGTTGACCCGCCTTACGGGATTGGTAAAAGATTAAGCGATGGCGGAGGGAAACTTAAAAACACGCCTATGGCGAGACTTTATAAAAATAAAGATTGGGATGTACTGCCGACATCTGAATATTGGTATCATTTATTTAGAGTAAGTAAAAATCAAATAGTATTTGGCTCAAATTATTTTATTGAATATTTGCACAGCAGCAGAGGAATTATATGCTGGGATAAAAAACAAGACATGCCAACCTTGTCTTCTTGCGAATTAGTTTGGACATCTTTTGATAAACCAGCAAAAATTTATCGTAAGAGTTCAATGGATTTAAATAGAATCCATCCAACTCAAAAACCAGTAAAACTGTATGAGTGGATATTAAGTAACTACGCCAAAACAGGCGACAAGATACTTGACACCCATGGCGGATCAATGAGTTCAGCGATAGCATGTTATAACATGGGTTTTGATTTAGTCATTTGTGAGTTGGACAAAGATTATTTTGACGCAGGAAAGGCCAGATTTGAGAATCACATTAAACAGATTAGAATGGTTGTATGATATAAAAAGAAGTCAAAAAAATGAAAGTGAGTAACAAAATAATTAGCGAATCTATCGCAGAATCAGCAATCGATGAAGAAAATCTGATCGAAGACGAAGAACAATACGAAGAGCAAATTTTGGCAAAAATAAACGAGGCAGTGCAATAATGGACTTTTTAAGTAATCATGCTGTAGAGGTTCTTATCCTTTTGCTTTTGGGCTGGAATGGATTTGTGGGGAAAAAAGTTATAGATATGGGCATGGCACTCACATCATCTATTACATTGTTAAACAGTCTTGAGCGCAGAGTTGAAGGTCTAGAGGAAGTGAATGCTAGTGAATTGAGAAGTTTCCGGAACGGGCGTGCTTGAGATAATACTATTATTTGTTGCTGTTGGCTCTATAGTCACAGCGACAATAACTATTATTGTTGCAAAAATATTTAAGGATAAAATTAATTCCCTGGAAAAAGAACTATCACAAAAGAAATGTAAGCGCAAATATATCAATGAAAGAACCGGCACAGATAAGTAAAAGAGCTATTTTAGTTCAAGCCACAAGAACTTATGGACACTTGATATTGATGTCT
>JAOUFE010000168.1 GCA_029858425.1 Spirochaetia bacterium
ACTTGTCAGGAGCAAGAGATAAGGGATAAGGGGCCGGAGAGAGAAATCAAAGATTAAAATGTAAAATGCAAAATTATGGAGGCCCTTCGGGCGGCCTTTTATTTGTAAGCGGCTAAATAAGTGTTTATTAGTCATTAATACACCCCCCAGTTAGATAACGCTTCGCTATCTCACGGGGTAAACAAAATAATAATGTTTAAAAACCTGGCTTTTATGATGCAAAATAATGCTTTTTTTGCGCGCCCTGCTGGGCTTTTCGTGGGCCGCTGGCCCTCCATCTTCGCCTACTGGCGATTGTAATTATACCAAACTTGGCCGGAATGTTCAATAAAAATATAACTTTTTTTAACACTGACAAACACAGATTTTTTACCACGGACTTACGCGGACTTTTTAACACGGATTTGCACGGATTTACACGGATTTATTGCCACGAAAAGGCACAAAATGTACAAAAGATAGCAAAAAATGGTCAAAAAAGTGCTTCATTTAACCGCAGATTTCGCAGATTGTTACAGGTGAAAGTAGGCTAAATACAGAAATTTTTTTGACTGGAATTGAGGGGTTGGTTTATTGAATGATTCAATGTGTGCAAACAAATTGCGCATCATACTATATTGAATTACAACGCAAAAAAGGACGTTCACATAAAATAAACTATGCCGCCTCGGAGGAGGTAACCTCGAAGTACACCGCAAAAAAAGGTCGTTCACATCGGGCGAATCAATATATGTTTTGTCCGTCAGCCTCGAAGTACACCGCAAAAAAAGGTCGTTCACATCGCAAACCATTAAGTTAAGAAGGGAGTCTAACCTCGAAGTACACCGCAAAAAAAGGTCGTTCACATCGCCCCGTTGGGCCGGCCTGCCAATGACCCTCCTCGAAGTACACCGCAAAAAAAGGTCGTTCACATCGCCGCTGTTGGTGAACTCGATTTGAGTGGTCCTCGAAGTACACCGCAAAAAAAGGTCGTTCACATCAATGAAGATTATAGATTGTATTCAGGGAAGCCTCGAAGTACACCGCAAAAAAAGGTCGTTCACATCACAAAGATGGAATGAGTTGTGAGGTCATAGCCTCGAAGTACACCGCAAAAAAAGGTCGTTCACATCGGAGTACAGATGCAAAGACATGCTCTGAACCTCGAAGTACACCGCAAAAAAAGGTCGTTCACATCAGAGGCCAAGACATTATAGCACAACATATCCTCGAAGTACACCGCAAAAAAAGGTCGTTCACATCATATCTTTTATAACTTCTTTGTAATAAGTCTATTAAACCAGTTCGACCATGAAAAAAAGCGTGTATTAGTGAGCGGAACACAATGGAAAATTTCATTTTTTTCTCTTATATGTGCCTTCTCATATTTTCAGGCCGTAAGGCCCCTTCAGGCCGTTCGAGTCGGCCTAAGATGCCGTATTACGCAATTGCCCGCAGGCTATCGTAATGTTTATCGGCAGCAAAATATTTTTATTTCAATGAACAACTTTTAGAATCAATCTTTCGGCAATTCCCTATATTCTATCCCCTGCTTTTTACATTGCAAGCGAATTTTTTCCGCAATGCCAATAGTTGCAAGATTTCTAGCAGCATTATAATCTGCATTTAATGATTTGTAGTTCTTATTTTTTTTACTGCACTCAGGGCATTCAAACATAGCTGACTTACCGTTCTTACTGTTTTTATCACGATATACTCTGTCAAATTCCTTATGAATATACCCACATTCACTGCACCTCCGAGATGTATAAAACGGATTAACCTCTTCTACCTTAATCCCTGCCTCCTCGGCCTTATATTTAATATAATTCTGCAACTGATTGTATCTCCAATTTTGACCAATAAAAGTACCGCTTAATTCATCCTTGAGACTTTTAAGATTTTCAATCTGAATTCTACCTGCTCCGTGATTTTTCGCAAACTCAATCACGCAGTGAGAAAGCTGGTGATTGAGTGTTGTATAAGCATTATCGATTTTATTCTCTAGTTTTTCTATCGGCTTCAATATACGATTTCTGCCATGTCCTGAACGAGAAGTAGGAGCGGCCAAATCGTGTGCACCTGCTTTTTGAATAGATAATCTTCTACCTTTAATCTGTTTTTGCAGATGCTTTATTCTATCTCCCAAAGGTTTCATTTTTTTATACCCGATTCGTGCATATCCGTTGTTTATTGCTGCATATAATGGAACAGACCAGCCTAAATCAACGCCAACAACAATATCCGAATCAAGCCCCAGCAACTCAGCTTTGGGAAAATCATAACTAACATGAAGATACCATTTTCCTTTTGGTTTTTCTTTTATCTCAAAAAAACGATGTCTCCAGCCTTGAGGCGAATTTGTTTTGTTTGAAACAAGACGCTCCAGTATTGATCTTTCCCCTTCGCTAATTTTTGCAGTTGATAACAGCACACGTGGGTAAGGCTTTTGGCAAATCCTTAAATCAACCTCAAATTCACCGGATTCTGTTTTCTCAATTAGTCTTGGTTTGTGGTCGCTGCAGTTTATAGGTATTGCCAAATCCTTCCTGAACAACGGCAAAGCACTTTTCCCTCTTACCACGTCTCTCCATTTTGATTTACTCTTTATTGCGCTTAACTTCATTTTTTCAAAAGCACCGTTAATATAGCCCGAAACGGCTCCATCTCTCGAATATCTCGATAAATCTTTTTCGTCAGCTTGTTTTTCTTCTATGAGCATCTTGCGCAGGATTCTATTAAGTGTTTTGACTTTATAATTTTCGTTTGTATCTGTTTTACCCGTTCGCCAATGATAGAATCTCATATAGTTTTCGCATACAGCCATATTTGCAAGACGCCAGAATCTGTATCGAACATCGCGCAGCATCTTGCCGAGTTCTTCCCATGTCATATTATTAACGGGCTTGATTATTTGAAACTTTTCTACCTTATGAATACGTTTAGTTTTTTCTTCCATATTTTTACACCAACTTCTAAATTCAAACCAATAAATTAACTTTTATCTTCCCACATTATAGCCGTTTCTGGGACGGTAAATGTTGATAATAAATTAAAAAAAAGTTTCCATTCGCCGGTTGGCAGTTTCCAGCAGATAAACGACAGTTTTCAGTTTCCGGTTGCCCGGCCATTTATAGTATTAATGAATATCTATATTTAAGAGCAACGCACAACCTGAAATGTTAAGACAAAGAATAAGAATATAAATTACCAACCACGTTACAAAAAAGGACTTTGTTCTGCGTATAAAAGCACATAAAAATATGGCTATATAGATAGCATAGCCAAAATACGGAGAGGCTCCCTCAGATATAAAAACTACACACCCATATGGGAACAAATAGGCAAATAGAAGCACTTCTGGGTCAAATCCAGCGAAACCCCACGTTATTAGCAAAGCAAGTAATAAACTGCCAAAAAATGTAAATGCCAAGGTCTTTTTTGAAATAATTTGTTTGGCTTTTTTTGTCTGCTGTGCTGGGTGATTTGAATGTTCGTCAGTATTCATCTTATGAGCCTTTCCCACATAACATCGTAATAACTGTGGCACAGCTACACATCACTTTTTTTTGCCAATTTAGTCAAAGTGGTGCGAAGTTTTGCACCCTACAATATAAACACAATATCGGCGGGGCAAGCCCCGCCCTACTTTCTTTTCACTTTGTAGCCGTATTTGGGGCGGTGAATGTTGATAGAAAAATTCGTAAAAACGAATTTTTAGTTCATAAATATAGTTCATAGTAGGTAGTTCGTAGTTGGTAGACCCCGCACTTACATTTGGGGCTCCGTTATTCATATCAAAGAATTACCTGTTTCCCGGACGACTATGCCTTTGGGGAACAGAATAGCATAAAAAAATCAAACATCAAAATGAAAAAGAAGGATAACCCCCCAAATAAATTTGAGGGGCTAAAAACAATGACATGGCCCGACGGTGCCGGGGATTAGACGATATTGGGTTGATGAACAACGGATTTTATTCGTGACTTTTGGGGGGCTTCCTGCCTATAATATTGTAAAGGCAATCCATATTGATATAAAACAATTTGAAAGGAGAAGTTATGAAATCAGCAAAAACTATTGTAATTTTGGGTTCTGTTGTGTTTCTGGCCGTGTGCCTGGGGGCGTATTCGGCTGAGCGTGAGACTCAACCTTCAGAGCCAGTGCGGGCAGCTCGAACGCCGGCACGGCCGGCCCCAGTGATTGAGGAGGAAGGACCCATTCCAAAGCCGCCAGCTCCCATTCCAAACCAGGC
>JAOUFE010000046.1 GCA_029858425.1 Spirochaetia bacterium
ATTCGCGAGACTTGGCGGCGGTATATTTACCAAAGGCGCCGATGTGGGCGCTGACATTGTCGGTAAGGTAGAGGCGGGTATTCCGGAAGATGACCCCAGAAATCCGGCGGTAATTGCAGATAACGTCGGAGACAATGTGGGCGACTGTGCCGGAATGGCTGCCGACCTTTTTGAAACCTATGCTGTAACTGTGGTCGCTTCCATGTTGCTGGGCGGTCTTTTGCTTAAAGATGCGGGAGCTGCGGTCATTACTTATCCATTGGTGCTTGGCGGAGTTTCTATCATTGCGTCGATTATAGGTACTTTTTTTGTCAAGGTTAGAGAGGGCGGAAAAATAATGAACGCTCTTTATCGCGGTTTAATCGTTACCGGAGTTCTTGCCGCCGTGGCATTTTATTTTGTAACAGATTATGTTATGGGTTCCAATGGAACATACAGCGCCATGGCATTGTACGGCTCGGCAATGATTGGCCTTGCTTTAACAGCTGCTATGGTTGTCATTACCGAATATTACACAGCAACAGAGTATAAACCCGTACGTCATATTGCGGAAGCATCAACTACCGGCGATGGAACCAATGTGATTGCAGGCCTTGGCGTTTCCATGAAATCAACGGCTGCTCCAGTACTGGCCGTGTGCGCTTCCATCTGGGGAGCCTATCATCTCGCAGGTTTGTACGGCATAGCCGTGGCTGCCACATCCATGCTCTCGATGACAGGAATTATTGTTGCTCTGGATGCGTATGGTCCCATTACCGATAATGCCGGGGGTATTGCAGAAATGGCCGACCTCGATGAAAAAATACGCAATATTACAGATCCTCTGGATGCCGTTGGAAACACAACCAAAGCGGTAACCAAGGGATATGCTATAGGTTCTGCCGGTCTGGCGGCTCTGGTCTTGTTTGCCGACTATACGCATACGATGGAAACAATGGGAATGAATATCATGTTTAACCTTTCAGACCATATGGTTCTAATCGGGCTGTTTATTGGCGGTTTAATTCCATATTTGTTTGGCGCCATGTCCATGGAAGCAGTGGGACGGGCAGCCGGCGGAATTGTAAATGAAGTACGACGCCAGTTTAAGGAAATGCCGGGTATAATGAAGCATACACAAAAACCGGATTATTCAAAAGCTGTTGATATGCTTACAAAAGCGGCAATTAAAGAAATGATTATTCCTTCGCTACTGCCGATTCTCGTGCCGGTTGTGGTTGGCCTCGTTCTTGGCCCCATCGCGCTGGGCGGAGTATTAATTGGAACCATTGTCACCGGAATATTTGTAGCGATCTCTATGACCACCGGCGGCGGGGCATGGGACAACGCAAAAAAATATATTGAAAATGGAAATTTTGGCGGCAAAGGTTCAGATGCTCACAAGGCAGCGGTGACCGGAGATACAGTCGGTGATCCATACAAAGACACCGCCGGCCCAGCCATCAACCCTTGGATTAAGATTATCAACATCGTGGCGTTGATGATTATACCGTTGATGAAATAATTATTTTGTAAGGGGTTGCCTAAAAAGTCGAAAGTTAACCGCATAGGCGCGGAGAACACGGAGTTTTTGATGAACTAACGCCTGAAAAGGCATTTATTTCGTATTTTCTCCGTGCGCACCGTGTCTCCGTGGTGATATTCTTTTCTTTTTAGACATCCCCCTGCGATGATCCAATGAAAATAATATCCTGGAATGTAAATGGAATTCGAGCGGTTGAAAAAAAAGGGGAACTCCAGACTTTTTTGCAAAAAGAAAGCCCGGATATTTTTTTTTTACAGGAAATAAAGGCGCAATCGAACCAGCTTTCAGATTTTCTAAACAATCATCCCGAATATCACCAGTTTTATCACTCGGCTCAAAAACCAGGGTACTCCGGGGTTGGAGCCTGGATAAAAAAATCCACGTTTTCAGCGGCGCCAAAGGTGCAAACCGGCATGGCAAACTGGAACGACAGCGAAGGCCGCGTCATCCGGCTTGATTTTGAAGGCTTTACGGCTATTGGAGTATATTTTCCCAATGGGGGGAAAAGCGAAGCCGCGTGGCATGAAAAGCTGGAATTTTATGAATGTTTTTTAAATTATATCAACGATCTGCGCAAACAGGGCAAGAGGGTGGTCTGGTGCGGCGATTTAAATGTTGCGCATAATCCAGTCGACCTGGCGCGTCCAAAGGAAAACGAAGGCAACATTGGATTCCGCCCGGAAGAACGAGCCTGGGTAAGCAAGGTCATCGAACATTCCTGGGTGGATGTATTCAGGCAATTACATCCCGACAAAGTCAGTTACACATGGTGGCACATGATTTCCAATGCGCGCGCCAGAAATGTGGGTTGGAGGATAGATTATTTTTTTGTAGGCCAGGATGATCTTGAAAAGGTAAAAATTGTCGCGCATCTAAACGATCAAATGGGATCAGATCATTGTCCCGTAACGCTCGAAATAAATTATTAACGCTTTTTGCAGAACGTCGGGGAATGCCCGGTTTTTAATCATGGAGACGGCGGGAGTTGAACCCGCGTCCTGATGTCCAATCAAAAGCTTTCTACATGTTTAGTTCACAGCTTGTGTTTCAGAAAAATCCATTTCTATGAACCAAAAAGATTTTTCCTGAGCAGAATTTTCTCGGTCTTGTGTATCTGCGTCGCAAAACCCAGCTTCCGTAGTTTACCGCTCAGCTTACCGGATGCGTCTCGGCTGAACAGTGCAGGCTGATCAAGCAGCCATTGCGTAGTTTACATTTTCGCCAGTTAATGACGTTTTCCCTTTTTAGAAGAGGGGCTTCACATGCTTTTCTTTCGGTTGTTGACACCAGTCGATGCCAATTCGTCCCCGATTACAAACATTATCATACAAAATTTTTGCCTCAATGGCTATTATTTTTTTGTCTGGAGGGGAGAATGGATAAATTTCAATTTGTATGGGGCTGTCTCAAAGAATTATTAGCCCCATACGACGATTCTGTCTCCCCTAACGCGCACATGGTTGCGCGCCACCCCTTATGGTGATTTTTTCCCCATATTGAGATACAACGTGCGTTGTGTTTCAGGAAAATGCTCAATGGCATACCTCAGGGTGGTTCTTGGCATATCTGGATGCTTTTCGAGAAAATATATTAATATCTTTTGATCTATTCGTTTGCCAATTTCGCGCAGCATCCAGCCCGTTGCCTTTTGAATGAGGTCATGCGTATCATACAGCAATATTTCTGCAATGCGCAGGGCATCGCCAGAGTCGCCTTGTTTAATAAAATGAAATGTAGAAATCATGGCGATTCTGCGCTCCCAGAGACTTCGGGATGCAGCAAGGCTGTCCAGTATATTGCGGTTTTTATCCTCGAGAAAAGACCCGACAATTTCATGGGCGGTTAAATCCACCAGATCCCAGTTGTTGATATATTTTGTATGGGAGAGGTAAAAATCATATCTGGTTTTTTTGTCTGCTTCGGCGCACCGTTTAAATTGATTCACAAGAATAATGAGCCCGGTAAGACGTTCCTCGTGCCAGGGGCTTGTAACAAGCGTCTTTATATCAGTAAGGGCTAAAGCAGAAAATTTTTTAGCAATGGCGCGCTGCTCCGGAACAGTCAGGCCAAGAAATTGATCGCCTTCTCCATATTCTCCCGATCCGGTTTTAAAAAAACGAGCAGAGTTTTTGGCTTTTTGAGGCGATGCAAGCTCATGCAGGTCGCTTAAAAGTTGTTTAAGTTGATTTGACATTAGGCAGGCCGTCTTCAGTTTTTTATTCAGGAGGTCTGATTTCAACACCTTTATGGATCAAGAATCGCTTGAGATCCGGAATGTCAATTTCTCTAAAATGGAACATCGATGCGGCAAGAGCTGCGCTTGCTCCAGCATCAAAGGCATCTTTAAAATGTTGCTGTGTTCCGGCGCCGCCCGATGCAATTACCGGAACATTTACTGCCTCTATTGCTTTGCGTGTTAACTCAAGATCAAACCCTTTTTTGGTTCCGTCGCGATCCATGCTGGTCAGCAAAATTTCTCCCGCTCCTGCATCTACCGCTGTTTTGACCCATTGTATAGCATTTGCTCCGGTGGGCGTTCGTCCTCCATGAAGAAAGACCTCAAAAAACTCTCCGTTAAATTTTGCGTCAATGGCGCAAACGATACATTGGGCCCCAAAATGCCGCGCCCCATCCGTCAGTACTTTTGGATTTTCAAAGGCTGCTGTATTGAGAGCCACCTTGTCGGCTCCTTCGCTCAAAATAACGATCATATCCTCGAGAGTACGAATACCTCCGCCAACCAGAAAGGGGATAAAGAGTTTTTCGGATACTTCTTTGACAAGATTTAAAATAATATTTCTGCGATCCGATGATGCGGTAATATCCAGAAAAACGAGTTCATCGGCGCCCTGATTTTCATATTCCACGGCATTTTCCACCGGATCTCCGGCATCTACCAGGTTTAGGAATTCAATGCCTTTAACAACCCTTCCATCTTTTACGTCAAGGCATGGTATAATTCTTCGAGTCAGCATGAATTTCAGTATTCAAATCAGAGTGTAGTAAATTGCGTTATTTGGGCTGTGTACAACGGAATTTCTCATTGCAAGAGAGCCACATCTGACGGAATTTCCAGTTTATGTCCAGGATCGTTTTATGCTGTCAATTCATATTATGAGCCTAAGCAGGCGCTCAATAATCTCCCCTGTCATTATCAGCTAAAAAAATCCTTGTTCGGGTGATGGGGAATCCGTTTTTGTGATTATGGCAAAGAAATGGGCGGTATCAGCGCTGATGATTTTTCTTGGTTTTTGCGGTCCTCATAAATATGGCATAAAAGAAGATGTGAATCCTAAAGAAGATGTTCATGTGTTTTTGCACCCCAAATTGATTATTTCCGGCTTTAAGTACGAAAATGTGAAAAAAAAGGTGAACGAAATAAACAATGAAAAAATGTTTTTTGACTTTTTTATTCCATCCGGAGATCAGGAGATTGATGTTCGCGCAGCGTATACGTCTGGAATTTACGCATTCTCATCGGTCAATGTTCCTCTATCTATAAAAGCGGGGAAGGGCGATGTCGTTTTTGTTTGCGCTAAATACAGGGAGGTGGGAACCCGGCATCCATCAGGAGGTATTGTCAGGGTACTGGTAACGCCGGAAGTTTTATATTTAAAATCAGAAGCCGAGAAAAACGAGGGCGTTTCAGAAAAAGGTGTGAACGCAACTTATTTTTCCACACGCTGCTCGGCGTCTTCAACAACGGATAAAAATGAATAAATCTTTTTTGCCCGCAGATAATTATAAAGCCATTCTGAGAAAGATGGAATTATATGCTCTTGATTTTTTCAGGCTTATTTCTGAAAGAATTCAAAATCCACGAAGGATAGCCTTGTATGCCGCATCGGCTGTTTTGGGATTTGTCACATCAAGGTTTGTAAACTCCATGATTATGTATATGCTTGCATCAGAACTCCAGGGAATGGCCAGCCCTTTAAGTACACCGCTAATAACAGGGCAACCCAGGAAAGATTTATCCTCAATGAATATTGACCTCGGATCAATTATTGACGGAGTTTTTTTTAAGCGCGCAGTTGTCGAAACAAAAACTTCTGCGGGTGAGCCTAACAAAAACTTTTCTCTTATCGGAACTCTGGAAGGGGATCCAAAATTTGCCAGCGCCATTATTAAAGTAAACGGAGAACCAGGCGATCCCCAGGAATATTCCATTGGTCAAAAAATTGGAAGCGCAATTCTTATCGCTATTGGATACGAGAAAATTTGGGTTAAAGAAGGCGGAATAAAGTACAAAATAGAAGTGGGCGAGAGCTCCCAGGATGTGCAGTCCAAATCCAATACATCGTCTGTTGGAGATCAAAAAGTCGTAATTTCGCGCCAGGATATCAATGATAAAATTCTGGGTAACCCTGCAGCCATTTATGGCGGTGGAGCGTCTTTTGGCCCGAATCTGGAAAATGGAAAAATTACCGGTTTTCGTCTGCACCGTATACCGGAAGGTCATATTTTTTACACGCTCGGAGCCAGAAGCGGCGATATCATAAAATCCGTTAACGGATTCCCGATGAGCGATACCGGCCAGATGATGGAACTATGGAATAATATTAAAACAATGCCAAGAGTGAATGTGGAGCTTGTCAGGGACGGCAAACCGATGAAAATAGATTTTGAAATAAGGAATTGATGTTTATATGAAAGGTTATTTTAAAATTGTCATAGCAATATTGTGTTTCATTCAATCTATAAACATATACTCCATAAATAGCTCTGAAATTGAAAAAATAAAAATAAAGTTTACATCAAACACCCGGATGTACACACTAAAGAACGGAATCCGTGTAATTTTGCTGCAAAACAAGTTGAGTCCCACCATAGCCTGCTACATAAAAATAGGAGTCGGATCAGCCAATGAACCATTCGATCAGGCCGGTACGGCGCATTTTTTGGAGCATCTCCTTTTTAAAGGCACTCGACTTATTGGAACAACCAATTTTAAGAAAGAATCGCCTTACCTTGAAGAAATTGCAAAACTTGGGGGCGAAATCGATGATCTAAAGTTAAAAATAATGGAACCCCTCGTTGATCGTAAAGCACGGGATGAGTATAGCAAAAAAATTGCAGTTTTACAGAAACAGTTAATAAAGGCAGAGCAAAATGCCAGCCAGTTCGTAATCTCTGAAGAAGACTCAAGGGTATATTCTCTTGCCGGCCAGATCGGATACAATGCATATACTTCCCAGGATGTTACCAACTATCAAATTAAACTCCCCAAAAACAGGTTGGAGTTATGGGCATATATGGAAAGCTCCCGGTTTCAGGATCCCGTTTTTCGGGAGTATTACCAGGAACGCGATGTAATCCAGGAGGAGCGGCGAATGCGGTTTGATTCAAATCCGCATTCCAGATTATATGAACTTTTTAACTCAGTCGCCTTTGGTTTCAGTCCTTATGGAAAACCTGTAATAGGTTATGCAAACAATATTCCCAATTTGAAACTGGGCGATACCCGCCACTTTTATGATACTCAATATATACCTTCCCGAATGGTAATTGCAATCAGCGGCGATATCGATTATGAAGCATCGCTTGAAATTATTAAAAAATATTTTGAAAAAATTCCGGATCGGCCAGAGCCGCCTTCCCCCCCCATTGCCTTTGAAGAATCTCTGGGGAGAAAAACTGCGGAGTTAACGGCAGACAGCACACCGTATCTAATTACTGGCTGGAGCAAACCATCCATTCAGAGTCCGGATAGTCCTGCTTATGAAGTTTTAAGCCGTATATTGACCGACGGGCAAACCTCAAGGTTGGTGAAAAAAATTGTTATTGATGAAAAACTTGCCCAGAGTATAGGATCAGAATCGGCGGTACCTGCCGAGAAATTAACCACCCAGTTTGCATTTTTTGTCGCTCCGTATGAAGAGAAAAATTATGGAAAAATTTATGATCTAATAAATACACAATTAGATGAAATTAAAAAAAACGGGGTTACTGATAAAGAAATAGAACGGGTAAAAAATAGAATATTCAAATCGGTAATCGATAGTTTAAATTCCAATGCTGGAATGGCCGAACTGATGTCATATTATGAGTTAATGAAACACGATTACAACTATTTGTTTACGTATCTGGATCAAATCCAGAAAATAACTTCGGCGGATATTCAAAGAATTGCAAAGCAGACATTTATTGAAAAAAATAACACTACTGTCTGGATCAATAATAACAATTAAAGGCGAACTTCTGCCAAAGTTATTACCGGTAAACTTTCCGCCAACGAACGTTCGACTTTGAAAAACGCCAAAAATATCTATTGCAATTCATCGCAGCTTTTATCTATGTTTTGCACGTAATCCAGATACATACTTTTTGCAACAGAACTTCCGTCAAAACCGGATGGAATGTAGTTTTCAGAATGTTTTAAAAAAATCTTTAAATATTTTGAAGACAGTGGTTGATATGACCAGTGCCACTTTTCCTGCTGGTAGCCATGCTTTAATCCCGGATTGCGAACTTTGGGCGTATTTTTATAAGGTTGGCAAAAACCATAATCGGAAGCATATTGAAGCATCCATGAGTAAAATTCCTTTCCTTTTCCCGATGCATACACTTCATTGTTTAGCATGTTCCCGGAATTTTTCAAATCAAATCCAATATCGATATCGGTTCCCCAGTGATGCCTGCTGGTGCCGGGCATGGAAGAATATTCCAGAATTTTTAGAGCTCTTGTTCTGATATCTGGATATTTTTTTTTTAAATCCATCCCGTTGACCAGTCGTTCCCCGTTGAATTTGCTTTCCCAGATATATTTTTGAGAATTAAAATCCCGGATAGCCGAAATTATAAAAATATCAAAACCGGCTTTTTTTGCGTTTTGAGCCATTTCAATAAACGCTTCCAGCGCATCTTTATGCAAATACATACCGTCTTGAGTAGCATACGCTACCGGTACAGTTTTGAAAATAGCAGGATATTGGGAAGGATTGTACTTTCCGCTTAAGGTCAAGTCTACGATTTTATCGTTTGCAAGGAGACTAAAGGTTATTGAAAAAAATAAAATATTTTTCGCTAACCTTTTCCAGCGTCGTTGGGAAGGCATTGTGTCAGGTTCAGGTTAAGGAAGCGAGCGCCTCTTCTTCTGCATCAAAGATTTCAAACAGGGAGGTTAACTCAATGACATCAAAAATTCTTTTGACCGCTGGTTTAAGATTGCATATCTTGAGGGTTCCGCCTTTATCTGTAAGTTTTCGAAGCAGCGCAATTGCGACCCTGAAACCCGATGATGACATATATTCGACATTCTCCATATTCAATACAAGTTTATCGATGGAATTTTCTTCAACGGATTTCACCAACTGATCTTCCAGCTCCGCAGATACCGCCACATCCAGCCTGCCTACCGGATACGCAACTGCGGTATGATTGCTGAGTAATTTTATTTCGACATTTTTTTCCATTGTTTTCCCTGCTGTTAAATTAATATTTCATTCTTTTTCTAATGGATATATAGCCACCTTGAATAGCATTGTCAACAAAAATATACGCCATGACCCATTTCCCGAATTTATGAACGTTCATAATTGCAACTCTTATTTTACTCTGGCGCGCTCATCACGGTTTTTAATTTTCCAAAAGGATTGGATGTCGGCGCATATTGTTCATCGCGGTCAATATAGGACTCAATTTCTTTTCGTTCCATCGCTCTTGAAACATCTCTTGTAGAAAGGGATATTTTTCTGGTTTCCGGATCAACGCTTTTTAAGACCACAGTTACCGTATCGCCCTTTTTAAAAGTTTTTTTATGATTGCCCGCCTCTTCATCGCTCATTGCGCTTGTATGCACAAGACCTTCGAGGTTGCCATCTATTCTTACAAAAATTCCAAAGTCAACGATGCCGGAAACTATACCCTGAATAATGGCGCCGCGCTTGTATTGATTTTTTAGCTTTTTGTATGGATTTGGAAGCAAGTGACGCAGACTACAGCCTATTTTTTTTTCTTCAAAATTCATTTCTACAATTTTTACTTCAACTTCATCTCCGGATTTGTAAAGTTTTTTGGGATCAACAGAAGGTTCGTCCCAGCTAATATCTTCTTTGCGAATTAATCCGTCAATTTCATCCGATATTTTTACAAAAACTCCAAAATTGGTTACATCAGCCACTTTTACTTTAAGGACGTCGCCGATTTTTATGGAATTTTTTATGTCATCCCAGGGGTTTTTAAAGAGTTGTTTAAGGCCAAGGGAAACCTTTTTGTTGGCAGAGTCGACATTCAATACGACAGTCTCAACTTCCTGATTTTTTTTAAGCACTTCTCCGGCATGGTTAATTTTTCGTGTCCAGCTCATTTCGGAGACATGCAAAAGGCCTTCAATTCCGGAGCCAAGGTCTATAAAGGCTCCATAGTTTGCCAGAAATGTAACCTGGCCCTTGACGATATCCGTTTTTTTAAATTTCTTCTCCACGCTTAACCAGGGATCATCGCTTAGCTGTTTTACGCCGAGAGACAATCTATGATTTTCTGAATCGATTTCAATAATTCGCAAGGATTTGGTTTCGCCGACAGGCAGTATATTTTTAAAGTCTCCTGAAAGCCTTTCCCAGCTTATGTTGCTTTTATGCAGAAACCCCATAATGCCACCGACTTCAACAAAAGCGCCGATATTAATATGTTTTAAAATTTTTCCATCAATAATATCGCCGATTTTGTGGCTGGTCAGGAACTTTTCCCATTTTTCCGCGTTCTCGCCTTCCATAAAAACTTTTCTCGATACAACCCCGGTTTTCTTTCGCGAGTCTAATTCCAGAATTTTAAACATAAAGGTAGAGCCAATCAGCCCTGATTTTCTCCCTTTATCGGGTTGTAAAAGATTTCCCACATGTGAATGAGGCAAAAACATATCCAGACCGGATACATTTACAATGTACCCCCTGGAAGCCTGATTTTTCACAATGCCGCTTACGGGGAGATCTTTTTCAAGGGATTCTTTTGCTACTTCCCAGCCCCTTTGAGTTTCCAGTTCTTTTCTGGAAAGGCGGATCATTCCGCTTTCGCGGTCTGTGGAGACTACAATCGCTTCCACATCGGCTCCAATTTCCGGTTTTTGATCAAATTCTGTAGTGTAAATTTTACCTTCTGATTTTGTCCCCATTGAGATAATGACGTATTCCTTGCCGGAATCTTTGTTATAGCCAGCTACTTTCCCTGTTACGATCGAGCCGGGGGTTGAGTTGTTGGAAAATAAATTTTCACCACTTAGAAGTTCTTCCATGGAAAGGTTGTTAACCTGAAATGATACAGGGGAAATTGTCATAATGAAACCTCATTAACTACTGGTTTTTTTATTCTGGATGGCGCTTGACAGCGCGTTGACGACACCATTTATTTCAAGATTGGTGGTGTCAATGAAAATGGCATCTTTAGCAGGAATCAGTTTGCCAAATTCTCGTTTTTGATCTTCTTTGTCTCTTTTGTCGATTTCCTTTTCTACTTCTTGAAGGCTGATGCCCGGATTTGAGGTTTGGAATTCAGAATATCTTCTCATCGCGCGTATTTTAAGCGATGCATCCAGAAAAAATTTACATTGGGCGTCCGGAAAAACCACGGTTCCCATATCTCTGCCATCGGCGATAATAGAATACTTTTCGGCAATGACTTTTATGCGCCTGTTGACTTCGTGGCGCATAAATGTGTTGTCTGCGATGATTTTAATGTTTCTGGTGATTTCGGGAGTGCGTATATAATTATCCATATTTTCATTTTTCCAGATAATTAATTGTTTATTGTCTTTAAACTCTACTTCAAAGATTTCTTTTGATAAATAATTTTGAAATTCCGGAGAATTAACAATTTCCTGTGCAGGCAGGTTTTTATCCTTTTGCCAGGAAAGAAAAAGATATGTAAAAAAGCGGTAGAATGCTCCCGAATCTACCTGATAAAGATGAAGCTTTTCGGCAAGAAGTCTGGCCGCTGTGGATTTACCGGATCCAGCCGGCCCATCAATCGTTATTACCATTATTTTTTCGGCTCCAGATCTGAAAAATCCTGTATTTTTTCAAAAAAATCCGGAAAGCTGGTCGTTACCCACTGCCGACCTTCAATTTGAAGGCTGCCTGGTTTCCCGTTCATTTCAAGAACAGATTTCAGTACCTCAAAGGACATTACAATGCGGTGGTCAAGGTAGCCGTTGATGCTGCCGCCCGATGCAAACTCCGGATTGCCCTCAAAGGATAGTCCATCCGGAAATTCCTGGACATGGACACCAACAGCTTTAAGGTTGTTCACCATAGCCGAAATTCTGTCAGATTCTTTGTGGCGAAGCTCCGCGGCTCCCCGAAAAGAAAAGGTTCCCGTCGATAAAAGACCCGCAATGGTCAATATGGGCAACTCATCGATAATCGAAGGAATATCCAGAGGGCTGATATTGATTCCCCGGAGTTCCGATGGAGAAACAATAATATCCCCGCCTTTTTCGCCGCATTTTTCTTTTTTTTCAATAATTTCAATATTTGCCCCCATGTCTTTAAGGATTTTAATAAATTTGTCGCGGTAGGGGTTGAGCAGGACATTTTCAATGATTACTTTTTTTTTGCGGTTTAACAAGCCCAGAACAATAAAAAACGAGGCAGACGAAATATCGCCCCAAATGTCAAAAAGCACGGGTTGAATAATATAAGGAGGTTCCATCTCTATGAGAAATCCAGGGCTGTTGTCCAGAGGTTCTTTGGTTAAATGTACCCCGCAAAACTGCAGCATATTTTCTGTATGATCCCGGGACGGGATTCTTTCTTCCAGCCTGAGGGGAACCCCGGAAGAAATGGCGGCCAGCATCATGGCAGATTTTATTTGAGCAGACCCGATGCTTTCAACATGCATAATGGGCAAAAGTTTTCTTCCGTAAACTGTTATGGGTAATGAATCGATTGGTTCAAAAACTCCGCCCACAGAAACAAGAGGTTTTGTAATTCGCCCCATGGGTCTTTTTTTCAAACTTTCATCGCCGGTAATGGTTGCTTCTATGCCGGGCATACCCGAAAAAAGTCCCATCAACAGCCTGGATCCCGTACCCGAGTTTCCGAGGTCAACGGTAAACTTCTCTGGTTTTTCGGGGTTTCTTCCGCTGGATATAATACGAAAATTACCGCTGTGTACATCGCCTTCAACCCGTATACCAAGATGGGTCATGGCATTCAGCGTATTCATGGTATCTTCTGCAGTTAGAAAATTGCGTATTTCAAAAATGCCCTTGCCCAGCGCAGAAAATATGGCGCTCCTGTGAGATATAGACTTATCTCCTTTAAAGTTAAATTTTACTGTATCCATATTCATTATTTGTTTTTTACAATGGCAGATCTGATTCGGGCGGATTTCATAAAAATCTCTTTTACGGGTAAATTTTTTTCCTGAAGTTGCCTTTTCCAGTCTCCAATAAGCCTTTCCATACTTTCGAGATAGGCTGTAACTTCTTTTGAGTTGGAATTGATTATGCCGCTCCACAGTTCCGGATTGCTGCCGGCTACCCGCGTGATGTCCCGGAAACTTCCCCCCGCAGGAGGATGACTCATTTCCAGAACCTCCGGGATATCATTGAGCAGGCACGAAACCATGCACGAAACAAGATGTAGCCCATGACTGAGATAGGCAGCCCATTTATCGTGAATTTCTGAAGATATTTCGTATGGATGAGCGCCGAGGCTTTTCCAGAATTTGCAAACATTTTCTGTTAGAATTCGATCTGACAGATTTCCCATGTCATTTTGGGGCTGCGGCAAAGGAGTGACATATATCGTAGCGCCGGCAAACAAATCCATGCGCGCATGCGCCGGGCCATTCAAGTCGCTGCCCGTCATGGGGTGTGAACCGACAAAGTGCATATTTTTACTGCAATGGCTTGCTTTTTTCATTAATTCGCCTTTTGTGGAGGCCATGTCGGTAATCCAGGTATTCTCCGGAAGGCTTGCTCCGGCAATCTGCTCCAGAATTTCATATACCGCGTCAACCGGAGTTGCAATAATAATTCCATCGCAGGAACGCAGGCTTTCCTGGAAATCATCGGATGTATGATAGATCTTGTCGAATTTATATTTTTGTAAAACTTCTATATATTCCCTTGATTTTTCAATGCCTGCTACCTTGCAGCCAAGCTTTTTTAAATCAAGAGCCAGCGAAGTTCCCAAAAGTCCCATTCCCCAGATGACATAGCTATTCATGAATTGCCCTTTTGTATGCAATCGTAAAAAGCCTCTCTGTGGCAACACGAAAAAGATATGACCATAACAGCCGGACATGAATAGCGCCCGGGCAAGAACTTCGATATTCACGTCAGAATGCAGAAAATGCGTGTTTTTGGGGCGCGAAGCGTTCCAAAAACACGCAAATTTAAATATTCCGACTGAATTTCGAGTTCATGCCGGGGCTTGCTACAAAATTTCATTCCGTTGCAGCAGGTAGAAGAGGGGAAGCGAAGGCTCGCCTCACACTTCCCGTATGCGGACACGCTGGACAGTTGAGGCAGCCGCAGCGGGGGGAGAAGCGATGTTAGCCCATTGGGGTGATCGAAAAATACCCTTTCTCCCCCTTCCCAAAAAAAGGAAATTGTTTTGGGATAATTTTAACATCTCAATATTTATTGATTGCAAATACGAACGGAAAATGAATTGTATTCATGGCTTCGTCGTATCTGAACCGGACAATAAATTATGAATATATTGCTTGAAATTACAAAAGAAATCTTTAGCTATCTTCTCGCGGCTGGTTATACTATTCTGGGGGTTTTTATCAGACCAGAAAATACTACATCCGGGGATAAAAATCCTGTTATATTGCTGTCGGGCATCATGGGAACGCCTCTTGTTTGGAGTAAATTGCGGCGGCGTCTTGTTAAAGAAGGATACCCTGTTTACATCCCCTGGCTTTCTTTTCAAACTGCTTCCGCTCAATCCAATGCCAAAAAACTGGAACAATTTATTCTGGAAAATAACTTACGCGACATATACATCATTGGCCACTCTGCCGGAGGTATTATTGCCACGCAAATGGGTTACAAGGGACGCGACCGGATAAAAAAATTATTTGCAATTTCCACCCCGTTTCATGGCACTCTTCTGGCGTTGCTTGTTTTTTTTATTCCCGCCGGACGTCAGCTTATATGCAGATCGTCGTTTTTAAGAAACAACGAGGTAAACTTTATGACATTTCCGAATCTGCAATGTATCTTTAGTCGATTTGATTTGCTGATTTTTCCTGGTTTCCAGGGAAAACTTGGACGAAATGACGACATTGAATATCCGGGGTTAGGGCACCTGAATGTCATTATGAATTCAGCGGGTATCAACTTCATCATGGACAAACTTGAAATTGAAGACAGTAAAGAAAAAGGGAAAGTTGTTCAAAAGGTACAGTCTAATGCAAAGACGGTTCGTACAATTTCATCTCTTGAGACAAATAATGAGATGAAATCAGACAAAAAAATACTGCCCGGCAAAAACCCCGCTGCGCAAAAAGCTTCCATAAAAAAAACAAAGGCTGCGGCCAAAGTTGTTTCACCGGTCAAAACAAAGAATGCAAAATCCAAAAAAAAGAAAGTTTGACCTTTCTTTAATTTTAAAAAACGCTTCGCTGCCTGCTTCCGGATTTCTTTTGCTGACGCACCGCGGCTACGGCAAGCGCGGCCCAATTGCAGAAAATACCCTGAACGCATTTTCCGCATCAACAGACCTTGGTTTTCGCGGGCATGAGCTGGATGTTCGCCTCACCAGAGACAAAGTGGTTGTCATCTTTCACGGTCCGGATCTTTCGACAACCACCAATGGAAAAGGCCTTGTGGAAAGCCGACTTTTTAGCGAAATTCGTGATTTGAATTGCAGCAATTATCTAAACAGGAAAAATTCTCCCGTTGCGGGCATTCCAACGCTGGAAGAATATCTGCTTCAATTTGGTAAAAAAGTTTTCACCAATATTGAAATAAAAAAAGAATGGTATTACCCGGGTTTTGATCTCGAAAGAAAAACAATTCAGTTAATTAATAAATCCGGTTGTGCAAATAATGTTCTCATCAGCAGCTTTAATCTTTTAAGCATCTATTTTATCAGGAAAAATTTTCCGGATATACTGGCCGGAGCGCTCATCGATAAAACCCGCATTGCTCCGGTCTGGATTCCCCTTGCGATTAAACTGCTGAAACCGGACTCTATCCATATTCACAGGGTTATGGCAACTCCGCGATGGATTGAATATATCAAATCCAGAAACTGTGGCGTTGCAATCTGGGGAGTGAATGATCGTGATTTGCTGGCTAACTTTGCCAATCAAGGCGTTGATATTATGATTACGGATAATATGGAATTAATTAACTAAGTGTGCATCTCAAACCCCCTCCTGGCTTTTGAGACGTTCGCTTTTCGCGAACAAAGTCCGCGAAAAGCTACATTTTTGCGCGTGTAACGCACAAAAATGCCGGTATATTCTTGTACCGGCAGAGCGCGTTCCAGTTTTGGGACGCGCTCTAAACATTATTTTATGGCCTAACCGGAACCAACTGATAGGTACCGCCCGTAATACTGGTAAACGTATCGGGCGTAACCGGCGAGGCCGGGGCAGTAATGGTCGATTGAATCTGGCTGCCCGTGTCATAAATCCAGGCGTCAATGATTGCCGTATGGCCGGTATCCCAGTAAAGGTTCAAGCCGGTAACCGGCGAAGCCGTATCGAAATTGCGAAGATACAAAATACCACATTCTTCATTTGCCGTCAATGCGGATGTCGCCTGCGTATAAACAAGCGCCGCATTTTGATAAATTTGAAGCTGCGAAAAATTTAAAGTCACCGGCGTTGATGTGCTACAGCGAAGTGGAACTAATTTATATGGCCCGCCGACAATCTGGGTAAATGTGTCGAGCGTGCCGTCGATGGTGGCTGGGTAGCTTTGACCATATACTGTACCAAGATATGCATTTTTAAAAGCAGTTTTATCGGAATTCCAATAGAGATCAACAGAAATACCGGGTGGATTATAAAAATTCATATAAACTGTAGAACAACCATTAGAATTTATACCGTCTGCGGTAATATCCGATGTATAGATCATACTGGCATTTTCATATACCTTTAACCTTGAAAAATTAACGTTTACAGGGATAACACCCTCACAAGGAAACAACCCAATAGGCTTGTTCGATAACCAGGGGCAATTTAAATTTATTAATGTTAATACAAGCATCAATAATAAAAATATTTTTTTACCGAGATTCATTTCTGTCTCCTTACTCTGAATCTTACCCGAAACATGGTAAACATCATCAACATTCCCAGAAAGCCAAATTGATGATACATTCCCGGCCAAAATAATATCAAACCAGAAGAACAGCCGCCGCCGCCAGTTTGCGGTGGATTGACCTTTGCAAGTGTAGCTCCCATATCAATCATACCATGGCCGGTACAATCGTCGACTCCGGCTTTTATTTACAACCCAATTATCGTAAAAACATTCGTGCATATTATGGCCGTACCGGAACTAACTGATATGTACCACCCAAAACATTGGTAAACGTATCGGGCGTAACCGGCGAGGCCGGAGCGGCAATGGTCGATTGAATCTGGCTGCCCGTGTCATAAATCCAGGCGTCAATGATTGCCGTACGGCCGGTGTCCCAGTAAAGGTTCAAGCCGGTAACCGCCGATGCCGTATCAAAATTGCGTATATAAACAATACCGCATTCTTCATTTGCCGTCAGCGTTGAGGTAGCCTGCGTATAGGAAAGAGCTGCGTTTTGATAAATTTGAAGCTGCGAAAAATTCAAGATCACCGGTATTGATGTGCTGCAACGAAGAGGAACCAGCTTATATGGTCCTCCGATAATCTGGGTGAATGTGTCGAGTGTACCGTCGATGGTCGCGGGGTAACTCGATGTGTTAGATAAATAGATTGAGGCACTCTTAAAAGCAGTTTTATCGGAATTCCAAAATAAATCTATCTCATAAATAGTAGTTGGATTCACCGGATCGGCAAAGGATATATTTATTACCTTACAATAATCACCGTGATCTATTACGGCAGATTTGGCCATATCATAGGAATAAACGAAGCTGGAATTTTCATATATCTGTAATTTGGAAAAGTTGATTTGTACAGGCATACCTCCCTCTACACAATCAATGTTACTAATAGGCTTTTGATTAAAC
>JAOUFE010000047.1 GCA_029858425.1 Spirochaetia bacterium
CTGGAGATACGAGGATACTCATTCCTCTTAACATTACATTAAATGTTCGAGAAAGTAAACCCACCTCATCCCGGGATGCCACCAAAACCGACACAGAAAAATCACCCTGGGATACCTGCCTCATGGCCTCAATCATTTTCCGGATAGGTCTTGCGATGAACGTCGCTACCATAATTGCCAGCAGAACCCCAATAATAACAGAGGCAAAACCAATCCCCTGCATCTCCACCTGGTTGTTAAATATCTGTTTGTTTACCGACTCAAGGCTGATTCCGATATGAACCTCTGCAATGGCATCTTCCATATCCGGATCTTTTTTAAAAGCCAGGATATAGGAAAAGTCAATAGCATCGATTTTTTCTTTTTTCTCTGCATTTATACCATTCTTTGCATTTTTCTCACCGCTTGTTGTTTTTAAATACTTTATTTTTGTCAATATAGATTCTGGTTTTTTCATTCCCGATGATTTGTAGGCATCAAAATAACTTTGAATCGGGTTTTGAAATTCAAAAATGCTGTAAGGGGCGATGGCGGGGTCGCTATGACCCAGCACGACCTTGTTCTTACCCAGTATATATGCGTATAGAACATCGGGCTGCGAAGTTACTGAATCAATATCCTCGAAAATCATCTCGGAAATACCATTATTTAGATAAAATTCCCTGTATTCAGGTGCTGTATGTATCCTGTTTAATACCTTCTCGTTGGCGGCATAAATATCAAGTAACCTGGTTTTAATCGCGGAAGCCAGGGCGTGCATCATAATCTCGCCCTGTTTCTTTTTTTCTTTTAACAAGGACTGGGACTGGTTTGCAGAGGCTATCCATGTAATAGCAACCACCACCATAAATACAATTAATGATACAATTGTGATTAATTTATACCGGATTCCATACTGAATATCATTTTCTTTTTCCTGAATGTCTTGCTTTTTACGATCAAGCCTTTTTTTCTGTTTTTCTGTTAGTTCTGTGTCATTGCTCATAATGCTATTCAATTATTTCTGACTACAAAAAAAGATACTTTCCTGTCGCGTCAAAACATTTTCATCATTTGTTTTAAGAGCCCAGGCACGAACTCGGTATTCACGGCGGGTTTTGCTAACAGGTTAATTTCTTTACACTCAGGGCTTTGCATTTTTCTTTTCCATCAATTATGGCCTCCGAAGAAAAAAAGAGAAAATTTGTGATCATTGACGGTCATGCAATGGCGTACCGCGCTCATTATGCCCTGATCTCTCACAGGCTAACCAATTCCCGAAATGAACCAGTTGAAGCAGTTTATGGTTTTTTTAGAATGACGGCAAAGCTCATAAAAGACCTTTCACCCGATTATTTTACCATAACTTTTGATCCCGTTGAATCCAGTTTCAGATATGATATTTATCCGGAATACAAACAAAACCGCAAAGAAACCCCTCCTGAATTAAAGCTTCAAATGGATGAAATAAAATCCATTGCGCAGGAATTAAATATCCCTGTTCTAATCAAAGAAGGTTTTGAAGCAGATGATATCATGGCTAGCATTGCAACGCAATTCAAAAATGCCGATATCGAAGTTATTCTCGTGAGCGGAGACAAAGACCTTTTTTCCATTCTTGGCTCCAATGCTTCCTTGTACAGACCCATCAAAGGAGTAAGCGAATTTAAAATTTTTACGCCCGACGATGTTTTTGCAGAACTTGGAGTACATTGCGGTCAGATAACAGATTATATGGCTTTGACAGGCGATAGCTCTGACAATATTCCTGGTGTCGCCGGCGTAGGTCCCAAAAGCGCCTCCAAACTGATTCAGGATTTTCAATCCCTGGAAAATATTTATCAGCATATCGAGGAGATCAAGCCGGACGGGCTAAAAAATAAATTAATTCAAAGCCGGGACAATGCATTTCTTTCCAAAGAACTGGTTACCCTGAAATCTGATATTCAACTGGATTTCACACTTGATGATTTTTCCTGGTTTGACGGACAAAACATTTCTGATAAAATTACGATTTTCCGGGAAAAGGAGCTGCCGTCGTTGTATGAAGAATGGAAAACAATCCTGCCCGACGGATCAAACAAATCCAAAATAGAGAAGTCATCTACTGCAGCAGGAATAAATCAAAATATAAGCATCATCACGACCCTTGCTCAATGGGAAAAAATGGAGGCTGAAATCCACAATGTTGAAATTCTTTCGGTAGATACAGAAACAACGAGCGTTCATCCGCTTCAAGCCCAATTGGTTGGAATATCTCTGGCATGGAAAACAAAAAATATTTATAAAAGCCTTTATGTTCCGGTAGTTTTTGACAGCGTCAATGAAAGACATTTTGACTACCAAAACATCCTTGATGGAAAAGAAACTATTCAATGGTTAAAGCCGATTCTTGAAAGCAACGGCATAAAAAAAATCGGCCAGAATATAAAATATGATTACCTGGTTTTAGGAAATCACGGCATTGATTTAAAAAATATTTTTTGTGACACCATGGTTATTTCCTATATGCTCGATCCAAATTACCGAAGGCATAACCTTGATGACATGTCCTGGCGTTACCTGCAGCACGAAACCATTAAGTACAAAGATATCACCGGGACCGGAAAAAACGCAAAAGCTCTGACAGAAATTCCTCTGGAAAGTCTGGCGCGTTATGCCGCAGAAGATGCCGAGGTTGCCTACAGGCTCTTTGAAGTTCTGCATGAAAAACTGGAAAAAGATCAACTTCTGGATTTATACCGCCAGATTGACGGCCCCATGATTGAACTTCTGGCAACCATGGAAAAAAATGGAATCCTCGTTGACTTAAAATACATGAGTTTACTGGAAAAGGATTTTATGGCAAAACTGCATACAATAGAATCTGAAATATATGAAATGGCCGAAGAAAAATTTAACATTCAATCGACAAAAGAGCTTCAAAATATTTTGTTTGGTAAACTCAATATTGCTTCAAAGAAAAAAACAGCGGGAGGCGGAAATCTTTCCACCGATGCAGGAGTACTGGAAACAATCAAAGATCAACATCCGGTCATTGAAAAAATTCTGGAATTCCGGATGCTCTCAAAACTCCTCAATACATATATTTCTGCCCTGCCAAAATATATTCATCCAGAAACAGGCCGAATCCATACTTCATTTTCGCAAACCATTGCGGCTACTGGCCGACTTGCATCGTCTGATCCAAACCTGCAAAATATTCCCGTAAAGGAAGAGGAAGGGCGGGCAATTCGGCGCGCCTTTATTGCTCCTGAAGGCTATGAACTGCTTTCTCTGGATTACAGTCAGATTGAACTGCGGATTCTTGCCCATTACAGCGAAGATGAGAATTTAATCCTGGCCTATAAAAACAATGAAGACATTCACGACCAGGCAGCCTACCTGCTTTTTAAACACCAGTTTAATGCGATTGAAAACTCCTGGAACCATAACCCTGTGATGGATATTTCTTCAACATCCGGAATTGACATGAGTATTTTAAACAAAATGAAACAAACTCCGGAATTCCGCCAAAAAAGAGCCCAGGCAAAAATATTGAATTTTTCCATTGTTTACGGAGTAACTGAATACGGTTTGTCCAAAAATTTATCCATATCTTACGAAGAGGCAAAAAATCTGATTGCCCTCTACTTTATTAATTATCCGGGAATTAAAAAATATATGGATCATACGATTGAACAAATACGGGAAAGCAAAATTTCAACAAACTATTTTGGACGGAAAAGAAAAATTGAAGATATTTTGAGCAAAAACAGATTCTCCCGTGAAGCGGCAGAGCGTCTCGCCATTAATAATCCGATTCAATCCACAGCGGCAGATTTAATAAAAATTGCCATGCTACGCATCCAAAAACACCTCGAAAAGGAAAAACTTCTAAGCCGTCTGCTTCTGCAAATTCACGATGAACTTTTGCTCGAAGTTCCAATCGAAGAAAAAAATGATGTGTACGATCTAATAAAAAGAGAAATGGAAACTGTTGTAGAGTTCAAAGTGCCGCTCCAGGTTTCGGGAGGTTTTGGCAAAAACTGGGGCGAGGTAAAATAATTGCGGCAAATGAAAATTATTAATAATATTTTCGAAATGCAGGAATTTTCACGGCAATACCAATGCCAAAATCCTCATAAAAAAATCGGTCTCGTTCCCACGATGGGTTATCTGCATGAAGGACATTTATCTCTGATGAGGACGATTCAATCTTCATGCGATTGCCTTGTTGTATCCATTTTTGTAAACCCTATTCAATTTAATAATCGTGACGATCTTGAAAAATACCCGCGAGACATTGAGCACGATATTGCATTGTTAAGCGGTCTTGATGTTGACATCCTTTTTATGCCCGGGGAAATTGATGTTTATCCGAAAGGCGTTCCGGAAATTTTCATGGATTATCCCAAACTCACCAACAAACTTTGCGGAATTACACGGCCAGGGCATTTCAGCGGAATGCTTGTTATTGTTCACAATTTATTTCAATGGGTAAAACCAGATTATGCTATTTTTGGCCTGAAAGACTACCAGCAGTTTATTTTAATCAAGAAAATGATTGCTGATCTGGCAATGCCCGTAAAGATTTTATCGGGCGAAATAATTCGGGATCCAGATGGCCTTGCCTTGAGCAGCAGAAATGTCAGGCTCGCGCCGGAAGAACGTATCAATGCGCTTGTTATTTCATCCACGCTGTTCAAGATTAAAAGAGAATTTAAATCCGGGAAAAACCAGGCTGGATATTTAAAAAAGATATTGCATGAAAGTTTGCATAAGTTCAAACTGGATTATGCCTCTGTTTACGACACCGATACCCTGGTAGAGTTCGGCGATAATGATATCATAAAGTCGGGAGTTGCCGCAGTTGCTGTATTTATTGGAGAAATTCGATTGATTGATAATTTAATATTGTAGGTTTACTTTAGAACGCAAAAAAAAAGGCCGAGAACAAGTCGCGTTATTTCAGATTTTCTTCCTCTTTGGAATAAATTCGCATTGCTGAAATTCTATACAACTCCTTGATCCGGTGTCAAATAGATTTAACTGTAGACCCCGGGTAAAATTTATTCATATTCACATTGGGAGGAACTGACGGCTCCAGGGTTCTTCCCTTAGTCTGCTCCAATTATATTCACAGGCAAAACTGGTTGGGTAAGTTCAGAGCGCCAAGAAATATCGCGCCAAAGTAATGTTGATAAATATTTCGGGGGTGCCGGGCAACCGTGTGCCCGGCAGGGGGGGCGTATTATGCCCCGAAGCAAATATACCTGCCCCCCTGATATAAAGATTTTCTTTGATCTTCCAATAGCAGTTCACAGCATTGATTCTCGAATAATATCTTGCCGTCACATCCCGTTCCAACCTGCGGGATAGTTGAACATTATTTAATAAACCACAAGCTTAACGCCGGCACATAGGTGATTACGATCTGCGCCAATATCAAAATAAATAAAAAAGGCAAAACGGATTTATATATTTGAATCATTGGTTTTTTAAATCGAAATGCTGCAAGGAATAAATTCATTCCTACTGGCGGCGTAATAAATCCAATTTCAAGGTTGGTTAAAAAAAGAATCCCCATATGAACCATGTTTATTCCGTAAAGCTCCGCAACGGGTATTATCAAAGGAGCTATCACAATGATGGCCGAAAAAATATCCATAAATGCCCCCACCAGCAACAGGAAAACATTCAGCGCTAATAGAAAAGTCCACTTTGAGGAGATGTAATTTTGAATCCATACAAATAATTTTTGCGGCGCCTGATAATCGATCATAAATGATGTCAATGCTGATGCAAAAAATATAATCACAAGAATTCCGCCCGTTACGCTCATGGCTTCCATGATCACTTCCGGCAATTTATTTACAGGAATTTCCTGAAACAAGACAACTTCCAGAAAAAAATAATAGATCAGGGCAATCAGGCCAATTTCAGAAACAGTAATTTTCCCGGTAATAAACAATGCGAATAAAGCCGGCAAAATCATCAATTCAGGAACGAGCCTCTTGATATCCCTGAGAATCCCGCCGGATTCCGGCAAAGGAGCAATTTCCCGGAAAACAGATTTTCTGGAAGCAAAAATAACATAAAGCGACGGGAGTAATATCAGCAATAATCCAGGGAAAATTCCGGCCTGAAATAAATCCGAAATGGATACTTTGTTATTGGAAACAATCCCGTAAATAATTACCGGAACGCTCGGAAAAAACAGCAGGCCAAGCGAACCTGAAGAAGTAACAATTCCCAGACTTAAATTTTCAGATAATTTTGCCTTTTTCAGAGCAGGCATGAGAATTCCTCCAAGGGCTATGATGGTTACCCCCGAGGCTCCAGTCAAAGGCGTAAAAAATGCAGAGACAATAACAGCCATAATCCCGACAGAAAAAGCAGATTTTCCCGTTATCCGCTGCATAATAAAATCAAACATATTCACGATTCGCTCTGGAGCGCTGGATTTTGAAACAAGATATCCCATGAGTGTAAAAAAAAGAACTGGCAGAAGTAAATCGTTTTGGGTAAGCCTTCCGGCTGGATCAATAAACAAACTAATCAGAGAATCGCTGTTCCCGTTAAAATATGAAAGTATAACAGCCAGCCAGCCAAGGCCGGCAAAAAGGGGTATTCCATTCAAAGTTAAGAACAGCGTTGTTATTATTGCAAGCCAGATCATATTCTTAAACTAAAAATTATAAAACGCCAGCCAGCCATCTTTTTCTCTGATACTGATTGCCCGATGATCTGTAACTTCTGCAAGCCATGATAAAAATTCTTCCTGTTTTTCTGATACAATGCCGGATAATATCCATATCCCTGTTTTTTGAAGATAGCTGGCAACGTTTTTTTTATTTTGATAGAATATTTCGGGAAGGATATTGGACAGAAAAATTTGAAACGAATATTGCTCATTAAAATTCAACCACGAAAAATCGCCCTCAAAAAATTCTCCTTTGCCCTTCAGGTTATTATCATTTACATTGTAAAGATAATTCTCATTTGCAGACTCAACGGAAAGTTTTTCCACATCAACGCCAACAGCCCTGGACGCGCCCATTGCAAGCGCAGTTATAGTTAGAATCCCGGAACCTGTTCCCATATCAAGAACATTCATACCTTTAAAATCAATCAGTTCCATAATTTGCATCACCAGTTGCGTAGTGGCGTGGCGTCCTGTTCCGAACGCAAATGCCGGATTGATTATTATTTTATCGCTTTTTTCCGGAAGGAATTCATCTTTTTTCAAGGGAGATACTACCCAGAATCGTTCTGTGATTTTGAATGGAGAAAACGTCTCTGCCATGTACTTTAAAAAATCATCGTAAAAAACCTGTCTGATCTCATACGAATTGCTTTTCAGCGAAAACAAACCCGCGGCCATCGGCAAAAAAGCCCTGACGGGAAATGCAATATCAAAATAGTAATTGTGAACAGTCTCATCATTTGAAAGATTTTCTGTAACGCCTTCCTTATACAAAAGTTCATGATAGCCGAGGGCTCCGCTTTTTATTATAAATTCTTCAAAAACTGTGGATCGCTCCTTGGGAACCACAATTTCGACTTCCCAGAACGACTTATTGCTTTTCATTTCGGTATCCATACTTATAATCTCATTGATAATGTATAAAGGATTAAGAAATTATCCCTTGATGTCGAGTCAATTTAATGTTTTGCGAAAATTGTTTCATTTCTCAGGGGTTATTTTTATAGCTGCCTACTATTCTGATATATTTAAAAAATTTCCCGAACCGCTGTTTAATGAAAACACGCGGTCTGTTTTATTTTATTTAATTTTGGCCGGATTTTTAATTATGGCGCTTGTTGAGTTTCTGAGATTCAGGTATCCTTTTTTTCAAAAAACCTTTCTGCAAATAACGGGCAAAATAATCAAACCATCCGAAGTCAATAAAATGCATGGATCTCTGCCTTTTTTTCTGGGACTATTAATCTGCACAGCGTTGTATATGAAGGAAGTTACGATTATCTCTGCATTATTTTTAATGGTGGGCGACCCCTGCGCCGCATGGTTTGGCGGAAAATATGGCAGTCACAAGCTGTACAACGGGAAAAGCTTTGAAGGCTTTATCGCCGGAATTGCAGGGGCATTTTTTTCCGGATTATTTTTTTTAGTACTCAACTGGAAAATAAACCCGGGAAGTTTTTTTGCCGTTTTATTTGAAGATCATTTTATTTTACTGTCTGTGATTGTTTTTGCGGGAGCTTTCCTGGGACTTGCCCTTGAGCTTTTTAGCGCTTCAGGATTTTTTGACGACAACCTTCTAATACCTTCCATATCCGGACTTGCAATGAGTTTAATGCTCTGGATTGCATTTAAAATCCCCATTGAATCTGTTTTTTATTCTTTAAATCATTTACTTTTTTCAATAAAATGAATATCCTGGACAGATATATTTTTTCCGAATTTTTTAAATATTTTACCGGAGCTCTGTTATTGTTGTGCGGTGTTGGCATCCTTTCCAAAATCATGGAAAGATTGTCCACCCTGCTTGCCTACACAGGCCCGTTCATGAATGTTTTGCTGTACATTTATCTGACTATTCCATACATCATTACCATAGTTGGTCCTACGGCATTAATGTTTGCCATTTCTTTTACAATTGCAAATTTTTCCAAAAAAAAAGAGCTGGCTGTAATTATGACCTCTGGCCGTTCCTTTCGAAGAATTATCAGCCCTGTTATTGTTTTTGCTTTCATTTATTCGGTCTTTAGTTTTTTTTTAACCGAGTATGTTTCCTATCCATGGTTTTTGCGTTCATTTGACCATTTGTACGATGTGATTGTTCAAAAAAATCCATCGGGCAAGGCCTTTCGATCCAGCACGCGAAGCAATTATCACGCCAAAATTAATAATTATTTTCTATACATTGGCCGCTATGATGAAAAGTTCAATTTCGTTACTTCTATCAATGTAGTGGAAGTCAGCAAATCTGCTCCAGTTTCCATTCTGGAATCTGACTATGCCATCGTTATTCCCAATATGTGGATTTTGCTTTCCGGAAGCGAAACCAGATTTAATCCAGACCACAGCTTTCGAGATCAAAAAGATTTCAAAATGAAAACTCTAAACATCCCGGAGGGACAAAATTTTTTAACCACGCATTCCAGTACTTTTGAAGAAAAAAGCGTCTTTCAGCTTGAAGCAGAAATCAAGGATCGTAAAACGCACGGACAAAACTACCGCAAACATCTGGTTGAGCTGTACTGGCACTATAGCATTCCTTTTGTAAGCCTTTTCATTGTAATGATCGCCGGGATCATGGGCTCCCAGGTGAAAAAAGGAACCATGTCATTAAGTATAAGCATATCGACCCTGATTACTCTTGTTTATTATTTATTAATGTATATTGGAAAATCTCTTGCAGTAAACGGGGTTTTTCATCCGATATTTGGAGCATGGTTTGCAAATATTGCTTTTACCGTAGTGAGTATATATTTATTTACAAAATACAGGATTTAGGTTCATGAAAAGTTTACTGGATGATAGTTTCGAAAAAAGCCTGAACCCTGTTTTTTCATTAAAGCCTTCCTTTGCTTATGCAGCGGGGATTTTTTCGGAATTGCAACGACTTTCATTAAAAGATAATTCAGATTTGGAAATTGCAATCAATGACGCCGACCCCAAAAATCAAATCCGGACAAGAGATTTCTATAAAGAATTTTTTCATTTCCGCAATTTAAATTTTCGATTATCTTTCAATACCTCAAAAAACAATTCACTACTTACGCCCGACATTTTATTAAGCTCGTTTCCCGCTAATCTGGAAAATGATATAAACCTTTTAAAAAGGGAATTATTTTCACAGCGCCCTGCAAATTATGAAGGAGACTTGCAGAATATATGGATACATAACGATGCAAAAGTATCGAATCTTTGTTTTATCAACGCCTCAAAGGGATCCGTAGTAATAGACGAAAACGCAGAAATTTCTGCTTTCTGCATATTAAATGGCCCGCTTTATATTGGAGCTGGATCCATCCTTGATCGTGTATCCATCAGCCATACCCGAATTGGGCGGGAATGCAGAATGGGAGGTGAAATTTCGGACTGCATTATCGGGGATTTTACCAACAAACACCATGAAGGGTTTCTGGGACATTCTATTGCGGGCGACTGGATCAATCTTGGAGCTCTCACCACCACTTCAGATTTAAAAAACAATTATGGAAAGATCAGGCTGGAATATCATAAACAGGATTTTGAGACTCATAGAATCAAGTTTGGAAGCATTCTGGGGGATTTTGTAAAAACGGGGATCGGCACAATGCTGAACACGGGAACCATTGTAGATACCGGAGCCCTCTTGTTTCTGGGATGCCCGCTTCAAAAATACTATCCGCCTTTTTTCTGGGGGGGCGCAATTCCAGAAAAATATTTGCTGGATCGTTTTCTGGAAGACATAAAAAAAATTATGGCGCGGCGCAATCAGGCTCCCGATATTTTTTTACTAAATCAAATCAGTCTCCTTCATAAAATATGAACAAAAACGTTGGTATCTGTACTGTTTGTCAAAACAGTCTGAAAATCAAATTTTCAAAATATTCTGAACCATTAAACAAAGAGTTTAAAATATTTACATGTAATTTCTGTGGACTCTGGCAAATTTTTCCTCTGCCACAAAAAAAGGATCTTGTAAAATTATATGAGAAAAACTACTTTTCACGAAGAACCAGCCGTGGTTACCATAATTACGAGAGCGAAGCTGTAAAAAGAACAATCCAGTCGACATTTGAAAAAAATCTGAAAGATCTGCATTTTTACAGCTATGAAAATCAACTCGATGTTCAAAAAAGCGCGTTTGAAATAGGCGCGGCAGCCGGTTATTTTACCGAATATCTGAAAGACCGGGGCTGGGCTTCCAGCGGTATCGATGTTTCCGGGGAAATGACTGCGGCGGCTCAAAAGAGAGGAGTTCCGGTTATTCACGGCGATTTTTTATTACACACATTTGGCAATAATAAATTTGACTTAATTACCTTGTGGGCCACGCTGGAACACCTGCCTGATCCCGAAAAATATTTGCATAAAATGAGTAAACTCCTGAAACCTCAAGGACATATATACATTTCTACCGCCCATACCGGATTCTGGGCAAAATTTTTTGGAAAGAACTGGCGCTATCTGAATGTTCCTGAACATGTTTTTTATTTCAACCGCCACAATCTTCAAATACTTTTAAAAAAATACGATCTGAAAATTCATAAATCCTGCACTTATGGGTCCGGTTTTACCTCAAAACCAGACTCGTCTCTGTTTTATAAAATTCTGAAAAAGATTTTTGATTTTTCTGCAAAGCGATTTCACTCAGGCGATATGATTGTAATTGACGTTATTCACAATTCAGGGAATTAAAAATAAATATCTACCGTTATCCGGCATATATGTATTAAATGTTTGTTATTACTTTTTCAATCGTCTGGTACACATAAGACAATTCTTCTTCTGTTATACAATATGGCGGCATTATGTATACAGTATTCCCCAGGGGGCGGAGCAATACGCCGGCTTCCAGAAAAGCAATGTTTAACTGATCCCGCAAAGGATGAAAGTATGAAGTATTTTCTTCATCCACTACATCAAAAGCAAGTACAGTCCCCCGCACTCTCGTATGACTTACATTTCCCAACACCTTTAATTTCCCTAAAAATTTTTGATGGGAATTGTTTATTTTATCTATTTTTATTTGCGAGTTCATTAATAATTCAAGACTTGCTTTTGCTGCGGCAATACTTAATGCATTGCCTGTATACGAATGCCCATGGAAAAAAGTTTTTTTTCTGTCTGACGATAAAAAGGCGTTGTATATTTTGTCGGAGCAGGCAGTAACGGCAAGAGGCAAAACTCCCCCCGTAATCCCTTTGGATAAACAAATAATATCCGGAGATATTGTACAATAGTTGCTTGCAAAAAGTTTTCCGGTTCGGCCAAAACCCGTCATTACTTCATCTGCAATAGTCACTACATTATTCCGTCGGCAGATTTCAAGCATTTGCTCCAGAATTTCAGGTTCGTACATCAACATACCGCCGGCGCCCTGAACCAGCGGTTCATAAATAAATGCCGCCGTATTTTTATCCTGGGCATGTTTTTCAAGAGCCTCCAGACATTTGCCTGCGTTTTGGGCAGGACTGACAAGAAACTCCACATCAAAGAGCATCTCTTGAAAAGGCAACGTAAACTGACCTCTTTGGCTCACCGACATGGAGCCAAAAGTGTCGCCATGATATGAGTTTTCCAGAGCAATAATTTTGCCTTTGGGAACATCCTTGTTGTGCCAGTACTGAACGGCCATCTTCAGCCCAACTTCTACTGCAGTTGATCCATTGTCTGAATAAAATATTTTTTGAATATTTTCGGGCAAAATTTTTACCAGATCTTCAGCATACTCAATGGCTACTGGATGACTGAATCCGGCAAAAATGATTTGATCCAGAGATTGATACTGGCGGGCGATGGCATTTCCAATTTCCGGATGACAGTGGCCATGAAGATTTACCCACCATGAAGAGATCGCATCTATAAATGATTTGTCATCATCGGAAAACAACAGGGAACCCTCGGCCTTTGTAATGACAAACGGATATTTATCTGTTTCCATCTGGGTATATGGATGCCAGATATGTTGAAAATCGCGCTGAGAGTAGTTCATGGGAGAAAACCCGGAATATTTTTTGAAGCAATTTCATTTGCATATTTTCTTATTTCATTATGTCCCATATTTTTTTCATTTTTTATATGAAGCAGGCATGGCCGCCCCGATTTTTGCTGAATAATATTTTGTGTTTCCAGATTTTCATCTCCGTTAAATATCCAGCCCAGAATATTTATGTTTCGCTTTTCCAATGCTTCCCATGTCAGCAGAGAATGATTTATACTTCCAAGATAATTCTTGGACACAATAATGGCATTGGCATTGAACTTGTCAACAAGATCCATTAAATAATCTTTTTCATTCAGGGGAACAAGAACTCCGCCTGCAGATTCAATTACAATTGGTCGAGCGCTTTCCGGTAAAATAAAATTATCCAGCGCCATTTCCACGCGATCCATTTTTGCCGCAACGTGAGGAGCAATGTCCTTTGCAAAGCGAAATATTTCCGGAAATATTTGAATATCTTTTCGTTTTATCAGGTCAGCTACTCTCATGGAATCGGTGTTATCGAGAGCGCCTGCCTGAACGGGTTTCCAATAGTTTATTCCAAAGGCCTCAACGATAATTGCAGAGGCGATGGTTTTTCCAACATCAGTTCCCGTTCCTGCAATAAAAATATTTTTTTCCATGGCTATTCCGGAATATTGCCCAGTAGTGAAAATAATCCGCTTATTTCTTTTCGGGTATTAAAGGAATGCAGGCAGATTCTCAGCCGTTCTGTATTCCGGGGAACCGTTGGCGAAAGAATGGCTCTTACATCAAAACCGGTCTCTTGACATTTTCGGGAAAGTTCCAGACATTTTTTATTTTCACCGACAATTTTGTAATGAATTGGCGAATCATTTGTATTCTCCTCCATATAAAATCCGGATTTAAAGAAGTCTATATTTTCGCGTAATTTCTGTATTGTGTCTGTATTTTTTTCCAGATACTCGTAAGAACTCAATATGGAAAGCAAGCTATGGGGAGGCAATGCTGTAGTATAAATAAAAGACCTGGCATAATTGACAAGATAATCGGCAAGAAGCCCGGAACCAAGAACTGCCGCACCGTGAACTCCAAGCGCTTTTCCAAAAGTATGAACCCTCGCAAAAACTTTTGTCTCTAATTTTTTTTGAGCAACAATCCCTTCTCCCCTTTCCCCAAATACTCCTGTTGAATGCGCTTCATCCACAATCACATAAAATCCTTTCTCGAAGCAATACTCAACAAGATCTTCTATCCAGTAGTTTTGTTGCCCCGTTTGCTTAAAGCGCTCAATTCCATCCATTGAGTATACTGATTCGACAGCAACAATCACCCTTCCGCGCGCGCGGGAAAGTTTTTTTTTGAAATCATCGAGATTATTGTGCTTGAAAGAATATGATTTTGCCAAAGACAGCCGGATGCCATCCCTGATTGATGCATGAACATATTCGTCATAGAAAACAGTATCATGGCGCGATGCCAGCGATGCAAACAAACCAAGATTCGCGTCATAACCTGAATTAAAAATCAAAGCTCGTTCGGCTTTATGTACGCCTGCGATTTTTTTTTCTACAACGTCATAAAGAGCATGGTTTCCGGAAATCAAGCGCGATGCGCCTGCTCCTGGAAAAAGAATTTTTGCATAAATAGTTTCATTGTCTTTGATGAGTTTGTAAAGTTCTCCGGAGCGGGCAAACCCGAGGTAGTCATTGGATGAAAAATCGGCCAGATTCAAAGAAGGTTTCAATTGCCGCAAAGACTGACTCAAGGTTCTTTGCGCAAGTTGTTTTTCCATAAATTCTTTCACTATTCTTTATCCGCCCAGACTTCGAATGTAGTTTAAAAGCGGCAGCAAATTTTCTCTTTTTTTACCCGATACGGCAAAAACCTGAAAAAAATATGTTTCAAAATAATCTTTTATTTTTTTGTTTAAAAAAGACATTTCTTTTTGATTTAAACGATCGATTTTCGTGAGAATCAAAATCAAGGGAATATTGCGCTGACGCATCAATTCAACCAGATATTCTTCAGCTTCGCCCAGATCGCGATTGCAGTCCAACAATAAAAACGCCGCAGCAATATTTTTTCGCAATGTCAGATAATGATCAATAATTTCCGATAACAAATTCCGCCCTGAATGGGATGTTTTTGCGTATCCATATCCAGGCAAGTCGACAAGATGCAAATTGCCAAGTTTAAAAAAATTTACCGTTTTAGTGCTTCCGGGCGATTTGGAGATTTTCACATTGGACGAATTTCTGATTAGCGAAGAAATTAATGTACTTTTCCCGCTATTGGATTTACCCATGAGGCAAATTTCCCGTAAATCCGTTGGCATCTGCATTACATCAGTAAATGAGCCAACAAAATCTGCTTCGCTTAATTTATCCCTTTCGTATACAATTTGTTTTTTTAGCATTCTTGGCCAAAATAGCTGTCATTATGCTGTTATGTTTCAGCAATGAGAATTTCAATGGAGAACGAGCCGTCCACAGGCCTCGATTTCATGTCGTTCGCTCATTAGAATTTCAGATCAATTCAAATGTCTTGGTGCGCCAGCCCAAGAAGCCGGTCTATTTCATCCTTATTCGTCAGTTCTGAAAAATAACTGACAATGACGCCATTCTCCGACACCCCGGCGCAAATTCCTTCTCTAAACCCCGCATCCATAACTTTTGGCGCATCCGGCGACATCCAGGAAACTTCATGAAAATAATCGCCTTCGGGGAAAAGCAGTTTTATTCCCTTTTTTAATATATTTTCTTTGAAATATTCAGCGTTTTGTCGACAGACCTGCGCTTGTTTTTGCATGCCTTCCCATCCCATAAATGCCATGTAAGCTGCGGCTCTCAGAGCCATGAGCGATTGATTGGAGCAAATGTTGCTGGTAGCTTTTTCGCGACGAATATGTTGCTCCCTTGTAGAGAGTGTAATCACATAAGAGTCAACCGTTTCGCCATCCCGGTTTTTGGCAAAGGTCTTGCCAATAAAACGACCCGGCATTTGACGCATAAATTCATTTTTAACGGCAAGGAAGCCAAGCCCAGGGCCGCCAAAAGAGACAGGAATTCCAAGAGACTGACCATCGCCCCACACAATATCTGTTCCAGACTCCGAAGGAGCATCTAATACGCTTAAAGAAAGGGCTTCGCACACTCCGTACATCAACGTAATTTCAGGATTTATCTTCTTGATTTCAGAGAGTTCTTTTTCAAGGGTTCCCCAACGAGTTGGATTCATAACAACAACTGCGCGCGCATTCTTTAAATTCGTGACTTTTTCCCAACGGGTAGACCCGGTCCGTGAATCCAGTTTTACCATTTCAAATTCAATATTGAATTCTTTTTTTACGTTTTCAGGGAAATAGGTTTGCACAACTTCCAGAATATATGGATAAATTCCTTCGGACAGCAAGACAAGATTTTTTGCTCCCGTTTTGCCGGGTTTGGTTCTTAAATCCATCCGAATGGCCTCGGCCAGAGCCGTTGCGCTGTCATACATGGATGCATTTACAATATCCATGGAAGTCAGCATGGCCATTAAACTTTGATATTCAAACAGAGCCTGTAAAGTACCTTGCGCCACTTCTGGTTGATAGGGGGTATAACTGGTAACAAAATTCCTGTTTGTCGAAACATGATGAACGGCAGCGGGTATTTCATGCTCGTAAATTCCATAACCTGAAAAACTAACGCCCGAAAACACTTTGCTGGCATTTTGTTTTGCCTCCCTTATCAATTCAAGCTCCGAGCTGACAGGGAAATTTACTCCCGGATGCTTTCGCACTTCGGCCGGAATATGGGCAAATAAATCATCAATGCCTTGAATTTCCAATTCGGAAAGAATAGCGGCTTTATCGGTAGAAAGGTATGCCATATGATTGATTAATGAGCGTCTAACAGTTCTTTATATTGCGCAGCCGACAAAAGTCCATTCCATTGCGCTTCACCTGAGGCCTGGAATTCCAGCAGCCATCCAGTATTGTAAGGATCTTCATTTACCGCAACAGGATCTTCTCCAATGGTTTCATTTTTGGAAACAACAGAACCATCCATGGGAGAGTAAATATCAGAAACCGCCTTGACTGATTCAATGGTTCCGATTGAAGATCCCTGTTTTAGATCAGATCCTTCGCCAGGCATATCTACATAGACAATGTCTCCAAGAGAACTCTGGGCATAATCGGTAATGCCCATTTGATAATGACCATTCTCCAGCTTTTTTACCCATTCATGATCTTTTGTATATTTTAAATTTTCCAGAATCTGACTCATAATCCAGAATATATTTTCCATATTGGTTGAAAAGAAAATTCCTGATTTTTTTCAGTAACTTCTGTAACTTCTCAATAATCAGGTAAGGCTTTGTAAATTGTTCCAGCTTTGGTTTTCATCAGGTTTGTCAGGTCGGCTATCAGAGGAGCGCCGGAAAGTCTGTCGCGTAAATAATCGTGGAAGGAAATCCCCGGTTTTTTACAGGTCTTTTGAAGGGACATGAATGTATCGCGGGCATTTCTGCCTGCCTCGCTTCTGGTTCCCGCTGAAATTTTTCTCTTTTTTGCCTGGCCCCGAATATCCCTTTCGCTAATATTGTTCGTTAGCGGGATTTCAGGCTCTTCAAGTACCAACAATAATTCTTGTTTCTTTTTGACCCGTTTCTTTTTGAAAAGAGAAGCAAGCGCCTTGTTCAGCGAAGGCATTTCTGTTTTTATTGTAAAAAGATCGCCAGACCCGTCTTGATCTTTTTCATGATTACGCCCAGTAAAGCGCCTTCGGTAGCTTTTCTGACAGAGTAATCATCGCGTATC
>JAOUFE010000169.1 GCA_029858425.1 Spirochaetia bacterium
CAACAAAGACTGAACCGTGTCTTGCGAGTTCCCCAGGATTTGTTCAGGACTCGTAATCGCAGATGGAAACGTAAAATATTCGGGGAAAATCAACGTGTTGGACAGGCTGCCGGCTTCGAGGATAAAGCTATATTCATGGCTGCCTTCCTTCGGAAAAATCAATGCCGGTCTCTGGTATAGCGTAATGAATTCTTTCATAGGGATAATTTATGATCCGGAAAACAAAGAAGGATGTCAACGATAATAAGCAGCTTTTGGACAATAAAATGTTTTTAAAGGGGAACATGGAACTTTTCGTCTGGCGCTTTTTTCCTCGTTCCCCTGGCCACGACCAAAACCCCGTTTTGGTCTTTGGCCACCCTTGAATATTTTTTATCGCGCTCAAAACTGTGCATTTTACTGTATTTGGCATGGATATTGAAGTTCTTTCCCGGACTCCAGCATTTCATTGATGGTGACAGCCTGTCTTTTATTTTGTATGCGGTAGACGGCATGGAAATTTCTGTAGAGAAAATCAAGTCAATGGGATGGAGTACGAATTCCGGAGAAGGCGCAATTCAGTATGAAACGGTCAGCATAGACAGCAGAACAGTAGATGCAGAAACAATCTTTTTTGCATACGACGGATTGAAAAATCCAGGAAAAAGTTTTATCGTTGAGGCAGCCCAAAAAGGCGCCCCGGCTGTTTTTGTTGATGCAAAATACATGCACGAAATTACAGAAAATCTGTCTCAATCGGCAAGAAAGGTTCGCCTGTTTTTTTCGCCGGATTTTCCAAGCCAGGCCGGTCTGATGATTTCTGCCCTGTACGACAACCCGTCATTAAAAATGAAATGTATTGGCGTAACCGGCACAAATGGAAAAACAACCACGGCCTGGGCGATTTACAGTATCTTGAAAAAATTGCAAAAAAAACCATCTTACATTGGAACCATTGGAATAGAACTGCCCGGAGCAAGTCTAACCGCAAAATTAACAACTCCTCCCGTAGATGAATTGCAAAAATATCTGTATCAGGCAGCCAGTCAGGGCGGCGATTATGCGATTATGGAAACATCATCGCATGGCTTGAAGCAAGGCAGGCTTTTTGGCGTAAATTTTTGCATGGGTCTTTTTACAAACCTGACCGAAGACCACCGCGATTATCATCATTCCGTTGAAGATTACTTAAACAGCAAGAAAATATTATTTGAGCGCGTCATGAAGTTTTTTAGAGATAATCCCGATAAACCATGCGGGGCTATTATTAATGTGGACGATCCTTACGGCAGGGAGATTTATGACTGGATAAAAACATGCGATAAAAATTTTCCGGTCACAAGTTTCGGTAAAAATGGCGACTTTAGAATATGTTCGATAAAGCCTTCCTGGAATGGATATGCGGCACAGATCGAATTTGAAGAAAAAAAATTTAATTTGCAGACCAGATTTATTGGAAATTTTAACATATATAATCTGGGTATGGCTTTTGCGGCTCTGCTGCAACTCGGTTTTTTGACAGAAGATATCTTACCGCTGTTTGATGAACTGGCCGTAGTGCCTGGTCGCATGGAGGTTCATCAAAAATCAAACGGAGCCCTTGTTGTGATCGATTATGCCCATACGCCCGATGCCCTGAAAAAAGCCCTCGAAACGCTTGGAGAGTTAAAGCCTGAAAAAATCCATGTACTGTTTGGTTGCGGCGGAGATCGCGATCAGGCCAAGAGAAGCGAAATGGGAAAAATTGCCGAACAATGGGCAGATCAAGTTATTCTTACCAACGATAACCCGCGAAGCGAAGATCCGGAAAAAATAATGCAGCAAATTGAATCCGGGATGAAAAAAAAGAATCATCTCGTAATTTATGATCGAAAAGAGGCCATTAGAAAATCCTTACAGAAGATAGACTCCGGTTCGGTTTTGCTTGTGGCCGGAAAAGGGCATGAAGATTACCAGATTTTGCCCGGAGGTCGTATTCATTTCAGCGACAGAGAAGTTATTCAGGAGGCGCTACGTGAGTGAAATGAATTTTCTCCAGATAAAAATTTCGGAAGTAATGAGCGGCTGCCAGCTAATAGATGTATTGCCGGATGATGTGATTCATTCGCTGAAGGTGGACTCTCGAAAAGTTTATAGCGGCGACTGGTTTATATGCTTAAAGGGCGAACTCAATGATGGGCATGATTTTATAGATCAGGCGCTAAAGGCCGGAGCTGCGGGAATTATTTTTGAAAATGGAAAAAACAAAATCCATTGCAAGGGAATTCAAGTCTCAAATACCCTGGAGTTTTTGAGCCGCCTCGGAGCGTATTGGCGAGATCAAGTCAACCCGGCGGTTGTTGCCATTACCGGCAGTAACGGTAAAACATCAGTTAAGGAAATAATTGCATTTTTACTGGAAAAGGGCAATGCAGGTTCTGTTTGCAAGTCCTCTGGAAATTACAATAATCACTTTGGCGTACCATATACATTGCTTTCTCTAAAGCCAGAGAACAGGTTTCTTGTAATTGAAATTGGAACGAATCATCCTGGAGAAATTAAACCTCTTTCATTGTTGGCATCGCCTGATTTTGCCGTAATTACGTCGGTTTCGCCCGGTCATATCGGAAACTTTGGAAACCTGGAGAATATTTTCGCCGAAAAAAGCGAGATAATGGCTGGCTTGAAGCAAGGGGGGAGTTTGTTTGTACACCGGGATATTGCAGAAAATCAAATTGTTCAAAAAAAAGCGGCTTTTTATCATATGACGATCAGGAGATGCGATGAAAGTCTGTCTCTGGTTTCCAGCGACGACTCCGGAATTGTTTTTTCGTTTAACGGAGAAGAATTTCGATTTTCGTTATGCGGTAAACACCAGTTTTATAATTTGCAACTGGCATTTCAGGTTGTCCTGCATATGACTCAAGATGAAGACAGGATAAAGGATGCTTGCAGGCAGCTGATTCATTTTGTCTCCGTTAAGGGGAGACTTCAAAAAAAAGTTTTCAGGAGATACAATGTCTGGGACGATTCATATAACGCCAATCCGGCTTCATTTGCGGAGGCTATTTCTTTTTTTTCAGGAATATCATCAGGAGATGTTTATGGCGCTTTGGGAATGATGGGCGAACTGGGCGATTATTCCATTTTTGCGCATGAAAATCTTGGGCATCAGGCAGCGTCGGTTATGAAGGCTGTTTTTTTCAGTTGCGAGGATAAAAAAAACCGCGCAGCCTTTTTGAAAGGCTGGAGACTTGTGCAACCAGAGTTACCTTCTTTTGTATCCGGGAATTCCGATCAGGATATAGAAAATGGGTACAGATTCCTGACGAAGTATTTACAACAGGGAGATCACGTTTTGGTGAAAGGATCGCGTTCTGCCCGAATGGAAAGAATTTTCAAGTTGTTTGAGGAGAATTAAATATCAAATTCGGCGCCTTCGGGAATCATCGTTATATTTTTAAATAACTTTTTGGCTGATTTTTCCATGTCCAGAAGAAAATTATCAGTATGTAGCGGGTCGTGGTGAATCATGTGTACCTTTTTTATTTTTCCCTTGTTTGCAATTTCAGCGGCGGCTTCGTAGGTGGAATGTCCCCATCCCGTTTTTGTTGCGGTATATTCTTCGGGAGTATACTGGCAGTCGTAGGCAAAAATATCTGCATTTTTTGCGAAGTCGACAAGCTCTTCAATCATGGTATCGTTATGTTCCACATCGGTACAAAATACATAACTTTTTTTATTGTAATTAAAGCGCATTCCAATAGAATCGTTCGGATGCCGCATCCTTATGAAGCGCATTTCAAATCCGTTTAAATCCAGATTTTGCCCCGGTTCAATTTCGTGAAAATTGATGCGCGACGGCAAATCTTTTACACTTACCGGAAAGTACATAAAGTTTTGCTGGGTATGGAGGACATTTTTAATGGACCATGTTTCTTTTGTATTGTTTAATCCGGGAATATTTTTTGTTTCGCCATAAATATCAAAACTGTTGTTGGGCATATAAATTGGTATAAAAAAAGGAAATCCCTGGATGTGATCCCAGTGTGTATGGGTATAAAAAATATGGGCATGACCGCCCTCTCTGGGTAGAACCTTTAAAAGATCCAAACCAAGATTTCGGATGCCGGTACCCGTATCTATAATAATATTCTGGTCATTTATCTTCACAAAGACACAG
>JAOUFE010000170.1 GCA_029858425.1 Spirochaetia bacterium
GCACCAACGGTAAGACGGTTGGCTACTATGTTCGTTGCGTCTCGTCCGGACCGTGATCTATGATTTGATCATTTGATTATTTGTTTTAAAAATTACGCAGTTGTCGTGCCGCAGGCGACGGTAAATTTTTTTTTCGCTTTACCCACGCAATTATCTAATTCTTATAATGAATGAGATATTTGTAACTGCCTCCAACATCCCTGGTTTCGGCAGTGGAAAGGGGGCGTGATCAAGAGTATAAAATACGAAGAGGCGCTCTTTCCATCGCACAACAGAGGTCAAAAGCTCGCCGCCGTTCGGCGGCTCGGGTTTCGCAAATTATAATTATCCAAAATATTTACTTTATACGTAATATTTTCTTAGTTTTATACGTATTGCTCAACCTCATAAAAATAGCTCAGAGCTTAACGGCCATGATATGCGCAAACTGGTGAAAATCATTGGCGCATACACGGCCTACTCTTCGCTATTTTTACGACGCTTGATCCGCAAACGTTATGTGATATCAAAATACAAAATTCTAATGTTCCATAATGGCCATCCATGGCCATTATTTTTTCAATGAAAGATTAATATCAATTATATTATTTTTAGACTCTTGAAAGAAATTTGAAGGTAATGAGAGAAGACTTGTTGGCATATATAATGAGACACTTTGATAATGATTTTATTCTTGCCCGCAAATAAAGATCAAAAAATAGAGTCTTTATGAAGCCCCTGGCAGAACGCATGCGTCCGCGAAGTTTTGGCGATATGATCGGGCAAAGTCACCTTGTTGCAGAAAATGCCGTTTTATTTCAATTGGCAAAATCGGGTCAATTACCCAGCATGATTTTGTGGGGTCCTCCCGGATCAGGAAAAACCTCGTTATCACAAATTCTTGCCGCAGAACTTAAAAGATCGATTTTTACCTTGAGCGCGATAAATTCCGGAGTAAAGGATGTTCGCGATATTTTTGAAAAAATTTCAAAGGGTAATTTATTTTCCGAAAAAACGCCGGTATTGTTTATTGATGAAATTCACCGCTTTTCAAAATCGCAACAGGATTCCCTTTTACACGAAGTGGAAAAAGGAGCGGTAATTCTTGTTGGAGCCACCACAGAAAATCCCTCATTTGAAGTTATTTCGCCCCTCTTGTCAAGATGCCAGATATATCTTTTGAAACCCATTTCTGCAGCCGATCTTGAGCAGTTGCTTTTTCGCGCAATACAACAAGACACTTTATTGAAACAAAAAAATATCGAAATTGCAGAGACAAAGGCTCTCGTTGAATTTGCTGACGGAGATGCGCGAAAACTCCTGAATAACCTGGAAATTGTCATCGGTTATCTGGAGAGCTCTGCTGCAAAATTAAAAGACGGCAAGAATGATATGCAAGGCGCTACAGCAAAACTTCAAATCACCAACGAGGTTGTCGAAGCCGGTTTGCAGCAAAAATTTATTCGCTATGATAAAAATGGAGAAGAGCACTACAATGTTATTTCTGCCTTTATCAAATCCATGCGCGGGAGCGACCCAAATGCCGCAGTATACTGGCTTGCGCGTTTAATTGAGGCTGGCGAAAAACCGGAATTTATCGCTCGCCGGATGACAATACTTGCCTCGGAAGACATCGGCCTTGCCAATCCCAATGCTCTATTAATTGCAATGGCATGTTTTGACGCTATTCATAAAATTGGCTGGCCTGAATCGAGAATAATATTATCCCAAACCGCCGTATATCTGGCGGTCTCGCCCAAATCCAATTCAACATATATGGCGATCAATGAAGCCCAGGAAACTGTCAGGAATACAGGTAATCTCCAGGTTCCAGTGAGTCTTAGAAATCCGGTTACGAAATTGATGAAAAATCTCGACTATGGAAAAAACTATAAATATGCGCATGATTTTGAAGACAATTTTACAGCGCAGGATTTTTTACCCGAAGAAATTAAATCTACGGTTTTTTACAAGCCAGGAAAAAATCCCCGCGAAACCGAAATTAAAAACCGTCTTCAACTCTTGTGGAAAAAAATTTACCGGTATGACTAGATTATCAAACAAAAAAAAGATGTTCATGCTTGCAGGATTAAAAGGATATTGTTTGCGTATGAGAACCAGGCGAATTTTATTGGCTGTTGTTTTTTTGCTCCCATTGATAAATCCGGTTTCTGTTTCTGCGCAAATCTTGCCGACGGGAATCAGGGAACTGGAAATGCCGTATCGTTATTTTCTGCGAAAAAGCGATTTTATATATATTTACCAGATCAATAACAATGAGAAACTCAAACAGGAAGTTTCGCTGATCAACGAGGATTTTCTCGATTTTATTAAACAAAAAAAATACAAGGATGCAGAAAAAATACTTGTAAAAAATTTTGATAACCCCTATTATTTGCTGAATCTGGTTTTACTTTATATTTATCTCGATCAAAAGGAATATAAAAACCTGTTCTTAACGTGGCAGGAATCCAGTCATTCCCAAACAATTGAAAACTTGATCGATGTTTTTGCCGCCAGAAAATTTAATCTGGCACTTCTTCAACTTTCTGTTGAAATAAAAACTCCTTCTCTGAAAAGATATGCCTTGTATAAATTGTACCGCGAACAAAATCAACCCGATTTAATTCAAATAAATTTTTCAAGATGGAAAGAAGAAATCGGCGAAACTGCCGAAAAACCGGATCTGTATCAAAGAGCCTATTTCAACTGGATATTTGAAGCGGCTGCCCGCTTTGAAGGAAAATCTCCGAATCAAAAAATCATTGTTCTCGATGAAAAAGATGTCGAGTCATTCGAGGCTGATATAAAGCAAAAAAAATATACCCGTGAGGTTTTTGGCCGGTATCTGGAATTTCTTTTGGAACAGAAACACTATGGAAGATTAAAAAAACTTGTTGGCGAAATTATCTGGCTAACTGCAGAAGAAAGAAAAACCATTTTACAAAAAACACAGGATATGGAAAACCAGAACCAGGAAAAAATTTCAACGGAGGATTATATAAAAGTAAAAATTCAAAAATAAGCCATTCAGAAATATGCCATCAGTGAAAAAAAACTTTTGACCGACATTGTGTCGCGAAGACTTACAACATGTCTCCACTCAATGAGAAAAGTATCCGGTAAAAGATAATAGTGAAAATGCAATTCAATAAAACGATCCTTTGGAACCCGATCCAGTAAATCCTGAAAATAAGTCAGGTTTTCCTGAATAAATGCAAAGTTGAAAAAATTCTTTTCCCATTTGATTCCGAGACGGGCCCTAAGCGAATAATTCAGGGGAAGCTCCGGATAAATTTCCGTATCAAGACCAAAATCAAACAGGCTGTTGATTCCCGGTATGATTTTCGCCAAAATTCCATGATTTTTAATAGTTGACGGAAAATCGTTTTCAGAACGCGAAACATACAATGGGCTGAGAAAAGGCCCGTAGGGATGGTAATTGCTTTTATAAATATAACCGGCATATAAACCAAATGTCCTCAGTTGAAAAGATGTTCCCGTATCAAAGCGGTAAGACAACGGTTCTGAGGTAATGGTCTTTGAAGAAAAGACATGCGCATCGGCCAGAAATTTCAATTGCATAAACTCATTGCCAATGCCGCCTGTCCTGGTTTCGAGTCCCGCCCCCAGATCAGGGTTTTTGGGTCGCTTTACATTTGTCCACAGGGAAGGCGTTAGCGTCCAGTTTCGAGCAAAATCGCCGCGACTTTCCGAAAAGGGACGCAATTCGAGATAGGAAAAAAACATGGAAGGATTTGTCAGGCTTGACGAAATTACTCCGCCCTGACCAATTTTCGAATTCCATGTAAATTGCGCATAACGATTCAGCAACCCGGTGTTTACATCAAAAAAAGGATTATACCATACAATGTTTTGCAGCGAAGGATTGACCTGCGGGGTATCGGGAGAAAGAGACAAATGAATTTCGTCATTTTTCCAGGAGGCTCTCTGGATATAGGTTACCAGAAAAATTGCGGGACTGACAATTTGCGGCCATACGGTAGTTCCATAATCGGGAGAGGAAAATCCCCTGAAGTACATATGCGCTCCTTTGATTACGTTATTATTTGCAGAATCTTTTTCAGTTAGAAGAGCCATAAACATCGGAAAAACAATTTCCAGATTAAACATGCCGGCCTGTGTCGGAATTT
>JAOUFE010000171.1 GCA_029858425.1 Spirochaetia bacterium
CTAAAAAGCATTCCGATAGTTCCCGAATCAAGGCATGGAATCCCAATCCCTTCTTCACATGATGAGGAACCACCCTGCCAATACTTTTTCGCAATGTTTTTTTTGTTTGATTTTTCAAACCATGGACAATATAAAAAACCCCGACAGATTATATATATATTTTATCTATTATGTCACATTTTTACGCAATAGATTTCGTCAAGGCAGTAGAATCCCAGAAAAAGATCAGTACGAAAAATTGCATTAAAATATTCACCGAGAACTGCTGGCAAAAACAATAATGCAAAAACAAAATGCTCCCAAACTCGCGCAGGTAAATTGCAGAAAGGTTCGCTTTTCCCCGAAATTTTCATCCCACAATGGAGAATTTCTGTAAATTTTATACTCAATGACATAAAATCAAATTGGGACGCGGGTTTTACCTGCGTGAGTTTGGGAGCATTAAAAACAATATGCAAAAACAATAGCTTTATTGACATTGAGACTCAGTTTGGTCTATTGTCCGCTTGAGACGATGACATTTTTAAAAAACGCTTTTTTTCCCATTGCTGGGGTTGATTTTTAGTTCCACCCTGATTCAAAATGTTGTGCCCGGTTTTTTATGAAAATGAATCCTGATTACCAAGAGGTATATTGAATGAGATATGGTGAATACTTGCTGGATAAAGAGATTATTGTATTAAGTCAGCTTGAAGATGCGCTGGTAATGCAAATGGACAATCCAATTCTAAAGCTTGGCGAAGTTTTATTGTCCCTCGGGTATATTACAAAACCTCAATTAACGGAGAGCTTAAAGGCCTATATTAAAGAGACGGGAAGAAATGTCCTTGAGATCAGCGATTGGGTTACCCAGGAAGAGGCTGATATCTTGATTAAAGAATTAATGGAAGAGCGAGCCTAATTCATTTTTTTCTTAAAAAAACCCAGAACTTCATAATGGGATGTCCAGGGAAAAAAATCCAGCAGAGTTAAAGCGCTTATATGATATTGATGCTTTTGGAGGGATACACAATCCCTTGCAAAGGTAGCGCCATTACACGAAGAATAAATTATATTTCCAGAGTAATCAGGTAGAATACTTTTAAATAAAAAATCCATTTGCAATGGTATAAAACCCGAGCGAGGAGGATTTATGATAATGATATCAGGCTTGAATGTGCGAATTTTTTCTTTGTTTTCGGGACTGATTCTGTCTAACAATGTTAAATCATGTTGTATATATAGTTGGGTCAAATCAGGTATATTTTTTTTCGAGGTATTATTTGAAATTTTGATTTTTTTTAAATCCCTTGGATGCAATATATCAATTCCCAAAGCCTCAATATTTGCAGAAAATGATACCATTTTTGAAATGAATCCAAATCCGCTAAATAACTCAAGGATATGTATTTTGTCTGTTGATTTTCCACTTAAATGAATCAGAGATTGAATTTCCCTTAACCACGCCGGAATCATACTGGTATTTGTTTGAAAAAAAGAGCTGTTGGGAATGGTTACGCTTGTCAGGCTTTCCGGAGGATATTCAATATGGTATGTAAATAGTTCATTTTTTTCCTCTTTGGAATACAATGACCAGATTCCTACCGTACTTTTTAAATAGTCAATACGGGAGCGAACACATTTTTCCAGTTTTAGTTCCTGAGGGAATTTTTGATCTACTGATTTCTGATCAAAAAGAAGACATCCAGCTTCCGGGAATTCTCTGGTTGTATAACTATAGGGAGCATAAAACCCGCGTTTTTCATATTTGTTGATATGAATTTGAACATGATTCCGATAATTTATTTTGCGGGGAGATTCGATTACCTGAATTTCAGGCGGATCTACATGGTTTCTTTGGAGTTGCACAGTTAGCCAATTTTTCTTGAAAAACAGAGTTTTTTCATAACTCATATGCAAGAGTTTACAGCTTCCACAGTATGTAAAATTTTCGCAATCTGGTTTTCTTCTCTCAGGAGCGGGGTTGAAAATAGCCCATTTTTCATGTGCAACTTGCGAAACATTATGATTTTTACCGATCCATTCCGGTTCATTTGAATCCAAATCTTCCTGCAGAAGTTCTCCCTCCGGCAATTCTTCAAGGGGTAGAACCACTCCATGAAAATGATTGGATTTTACCCGTGTAACTTTGGCTAAAAATGTTTCTCCGGGCATTACACCAAGGACAAATCCAGTTAGTGGAATATATCCGGTCGCTTTGATGTGACATAGCCCCAGCCCTTCTGAAACAATGTCCTGGCAGGTTGCCTCAACAATTTGATATAGCTTTAGTTTTTTTACCTGCACTAGTGCCTGAAATGTCTTAGTCCGGTAAACACCATAAAGATTCCAGCGTCATCGGCGGCTTTAATGGAATCTTCATCGCGCATTGATCCTCCGGGTTGAATAATCCCCTTTACGCCTGCCTGCACAGCCCTTTCCACAGTATCGCTAAAAGGGAAAAAAGCGTCGGAGGCCAGATAACTACCTTTCAGGTCGTGATTGAATTTCGCCGCTTTGCTGATCGCGATTTCCATGGAATCAATTCTGCTCATCTGACCAGCGCCAATTCCAAGAGTTTTTTTGTTGCGTGTAAAAACTACTGCATTTGATTTTATACTTTTTACCACTTCAAAGGCAAACATCAACTCTTCAATATCTCCAACTTCGGGTTTGACTCTGGTTACAACTGAAATATTTTTAGGAGCTATAATATTCCTGTCAGTTTCCTGAAGTAAAAATCCAAAGGAAGAGGATTTAATTTCGAGGGCAGGATACTTGATACTTTTTAAATCGGGAATCTTGACAAGCCGAATATTTTTTTTTGCCGATAAAATATCAAATGCCTGTTTTTCAAAGTCAGGGGCAACAATAATTTCTATAAATTCCTTTCCCAGTATTTCAGCGGTTTCTTTTTGCACAATTTCATTAAATGCAACGATGCCCCCAAAAAAACTGACTGGATCGGCCTTTAGCGCGGCGTTTAAATTTTCAACCTGGCTTTGACCTGCCGCCAGTCCACAAGGATTGGTGTGCTTGAATATGGCGCACATGGGACTGTCAAATTCCATGATGACTCTCAGGGCAGAATCCAGATCGAGCATATTGTTGTAGGAAAGTTCCTTGCCATGCAAACATTCCCACGGAATATTGCGATTCAGGGCAGTAGTATAAAAGGCCGCTTTTTGATGTGGATTCTCTCCATATCGCAGACTTTGTTGTTTGTTCAGAGTTAGATTTAAAGTCTGCGGGAAATAATCTCCCCGAAGCCCATTGAGGTAGTTGGAAATAATTGCGTCATATGATCCTGTACGGTTAAATGCATAAACGGCCAGTTCAAATAAAAACTCTGAAGACAGACCATCTTTTTCTTTTTCTAATTGTGTGATAAATTCGGGATACTGGGAAGGATCAACCAGAACCGCTACATGTTGATAGTTTTTGGCCGCAGCCCGGATCATGGAGGGACCGCCAATATCAATATTTTCAATGGCATCTTCAAAAGAAAAATCCGGTTTTGAAATTACAGCTTCAAAAGGATACAGGTTTATGCAAACAAGATCAAATTCAAAAATTCCATGGTCCTCCAGGTTTTGCATGTGCCCGGCATTGTCGCGTCGGGCAAGAATCCCGCCATGAATTTTGGGGTGTAGTGTTTTCACCCGTCCATCAAGCATTTCCGGAAAGCCGGTATAGCCTTCAATAGACTTAGCCTCAATACCATTATCAAGCAAAAACTTTAGTGTTCCCCCCGTAGAATATATTTCAACCCCGTTGCTGCTTAATGTTTGGGAAAATTCCTTTAATCCGGATTTATCCGAAACCGAAATAATAGCGCGTTTTATTTTTTTCATGCTTTACTCACCTTGAAATAAAATCATACTGTCAAGTTCTTTGGACTGGAATCTTGCAGGACGGTTTTCAGGGATTCAGGTTTTCTTTTTGATTTGATTGCTCTTTGCCTGATTTGTCATTTTCTTTAAAATCCAGCGTATACTTGATTCCAGCTGAAATAAAGACTTCCTGAAAAGCAGCATTGGAGCTATACATTGATTTTCTCATTGGCGTATTCCCGCCTGCGCCGGGTTTGCCTCTCTGGGGGGAGGAAGTTGTTGAGGTATTCATTGTGGCAGTAGAGCTCA
>JAOUFE010000172.1 GCA_029858425.1 Spirochaetia bacterium
ACAGTCAGGCCTTCGCGCAGCATCAGCCGACTGTACCAAATCCCGGTTTTCCCTCCAGCGCCTATTAGCAGAACTTTTTTTGTTTTCGCAAAATCCAGGTTTTCCATATTTATTTTAATTTTTCGACAAGCTGTAAAAATTCGGCCTCGCTCATTTTTTTTATGCCAAGCCCGTCTGCCTTTTTTAATTTGCTTCCGGCATTTTCGCCAAATACAACGACTGTTGTCAGATTGCTTACCGATCCGGCGGTTTTGGCTCCGTATTTTTTTACCAGTTTTTGCGACTCTTCGCGCGTCATGGATTCCATAGTTCCTGTAAAGACAAAAGTTTCATTTTTAAGCGGCAAATCCAGATTTTCTTTTTTTTCCGCATCGAGCGCCTGAAACCCTGTCTTTAAAAGTTTCCAGATTGTTTTTTGATTTTCTGCGTCCTGAAAATATTCAAAGACGCATGATGCAATAACCGGGCCAATTTCGTGGATTGCGTTTAAAGATTCCTCGCTAACCGAAAAAAAAGACTGCAACGTATAAAAATTTTCCGCAAGAATTTCGGCAGTACGCGGACCTACATTGGAAATCCCCAGGGATTTGATAAATACATCCAGCGGAACAGTTTTTCTTTGTTCAATGGAATGCAGCATGTTGCCGCGCAGAATTTCACCCATTCCCTCTATTTCAGTTAAATCCGTTTCCTTTAAATAGAATATATCCGCATAATCGCTGATTTTTTTTAAATCAAAAAGTTTTTCGACCCACTCTGCCCCGAGTCCTTCAATATCGAGGCCGTCGCGCGATACAAAGTATTTTAATAAACCAACTTTTCTGCCTCGGCAGTTTTTATTTGGGCAACGAATATAAATATCTTCATGAATCAGTTTGTCCGAGCACTCCGGACATTTTTCCGGAATTTTAATGGCAATTGAATTTTCGGAACTGTGAATAACTTTTTCCACTTTCGGTATGACATCGCCCGCCCGGATAACCTCAACTGTATCTCCAATATGAATATTCAACCTTTCCATTTCGCGGATGTTATGAAGCGTGGCTCTTTTAATTACCACCCCGCCAACATTTACAGGTTTCAGATTTGCCACCGGAGTTACGACTCCCGTGCGTCCGGTTTGAAACACGACGCCTGAAATTTCGGTGATGCCGCTTCTCGCCGGAAACTTGTACGCAATGGCATAACGAGGGGACTTGCTTGTCATCCCCAAAAGAGTCCATTTTGACAGATCATTTAGCTTTACAACAATCCCGTCAATATCGTACTTCAATTGAGATCTTTTTTGCATTATATATGTAAAATGCGCCGCCATCGCTTCGATGCTTCCCTTTTTTACATCGGGCGACACTTTAAAACCCAGAGCCGGAAAATAGTCGGCGTATACTTCGCTTTGTTGTTGGGGAAAAAGATACCCTGTTTCCGGATTATTTTTTTCCTGAATCTTTCCGACTCCATAGGGGAAAAAATATAAATCACGGGAAGCGGTTAACCTGGAATCCTGCTGCCGAAGAGACCCGGAAGCCGCGTTTCTGGGATTTGCAAACAGTTTTTTTTGCTGACCCTCCAGCTCTTTATTTAGCATTTCAAAAGATTCATACGGCATAACGACTTCGCCCCGGATGCTTATTTTCGCGGGAGGGTTTTCCATCATTAATTTTAGTGGAACATTTTGAATGGTACGAATATTATGCGTTACATCTTCTCCAAAATTGCCATCGCCACGGGTGCTTCCGGAAACAAGCAGGCCATTTTCATAAATTAAATCTACCGCCAGCCCGTCAAATTTTAACTCGGCGTGATATTCTGGAATAAAATTACCTCCAAGAACTTTTAAAATTCTCTGATGAAAATCAAAGAGGGAAGCTTCATCAGTAATATTATCGAGGCTTAACATTGCCGGGTTATGCTCGACAGATTCAAATATTTTTTTTATTTCGCCGCCTACCTTGAGGCTGGGAGAATCAGGGGCAATCCACTGCGGATTTTCCTTTTCAATTTCTGTCAAAAGAAGGTACAGCTGATCATATTCATGGTCGCTGATTTCCGGGTCATCAAGAGTATAATAACGGTGACCGTGATATTGAAGGCAATGGACAAGCTCCGCGTAGTCTTGGCGATCAAACAAATCCACTTTGGATTTAAAATCGCCCCGCCTCTTTTTTAATGCAGAAAAAGACACCTTTATACAACCTTTTTTTTCGCAAGCAATCCGGCAAAACTTTGCGCAAAGTCCGATGAAACTCCGGCGCCAAGAAAGACAATGGTTGTATCTTCTTTTTGATCTAACACAAGATTCAACAGTTCATCCATTTCATTTTTTTGAAAAATAACGCCCTGAGCCGACTTTTTCCATTCTTCCCATATCAGCTCAAATGACGCAAATTCCGGCTTGCTTCTTTCCCCTGCAGCGTCAAAAACATTCATCAGAAAAATTTTTTTCAAGCCCAGCTTCTCAAAAACTTGCCGGAATTCGTCATTGAACCGTAATAAACGGGAAATGCGATGAGGCTCCCAAACTACAACAATTTTTTTTCCGGTCTTCATCAGGGTTTCAAGAACCATTTTTATTTCTGTGGGATGATGGGCGTAATCATCCATGACCGAGATTACAGATTGTAGAGAATTTGACAAAACCAGAAGAGTTTGCATTCTCCTCTCCACGCCGGCAAACTCAAAAAGGGATTCTTGAATTGTCTCAACGGGGATATCATGATATAATCCAAACGTCAAAACAGCAAATGCATTCCACAAATTATGCAGCCCTTGAAGCCCCACTTTAAAGGTTATGTCTTTTCTGCTATCTGAAAAAACCAGCGCATGTTTTTCTTCATTAATTTTTATTTTGCGATTTATTTCATATATCTTTTCGCTTGAATTTAAATCTGGATTCATAAAGTTTTGAACTTCATGCGACGGAAAAAAAATTCCGCCGTTATTCTCGCAGTTGCGAATAAATTTGTGAAAGTTTTTCTCGACCTCGATCAGATTGTGATAATGATCTACATGATCGAGTTCAATATTTGTAATGACAATTTCTTTAGTTGTTAAATCCAGAAAGCTGCCGTCTGACTCATCGGCTTCAATGACCAAAACAGGCATATTTTGCATTTCCCCGTTTCCGAGCCTCACATTGGAATTCCATTGTACAAGCGTTCCTCCCACAATGGCGTTTGGATCGTAACCAGCTTTCTCCAGCAAGAATGCAATCCAGCCGGTAGTGGTGGTTTTCCCATGAGTCCCGGAAACAGCGATCGTATAATACTGGGCGCTAAGGCTTTTTAACAGTCCATGCCTTGAATGAATTTCCAGTTTTTGATCGACAGCCCATAGTCTTTCAGGATCATTTTCAGGAATAGCGCTGCTGTAAAAAATAATGGCTCCCCGGGGTATGTTTTCAGGAATCGAACCTGTCCAGGTAAACGCTCCTTTTTCACTTAATTTCTGTAGATACTTGCCCCCGTTTTTATCCGAGGCCGAAACTTGGTAGCCGCCATTCATTAGTAAAAGACCTACGGCGCTCATTCCCACGCCGCCGCCGCCTATAATGTGAATCGGTTGATTTTTTTTTAGAACAATTTCTGACATAAAAAACAGATGCCCAAAACCAGGTTTCTTGAATGCCTGTACAATGTTTTTTAATCCGCCTTTATGGGAGCCTGAATCTGGGGAACATGGACAAGAACTCGAAATTTAGCCCATTCGAAAAAGGCTTTCTGTGTTCCAGAGTTTGGGCAAGAACTTCGATATTCACGTCAGAATGCAGCAAAATGCGCGTTTCTGGGGCTGTCAAGAAAGAAAAAATATCACCACGGAGGACACAGCAGCACACGGAGAAAATACGAAAAAAATGCGTTTTCAGACGTTAGTTCATCAAAATCTCCGTGCATCCTGATGGCTTGCGCAGGCTTTGCCTGGCGCACCCGCGCCTCCGTGGTGAACTTCCTACTTTTTGGACAATCCCAAAAACGCGTCAGTCTAAATCATTCTGGCTGAATTTCGAGGTTCCTGCCCAAGCTCGTGTTCCAACCTGGCCACCAACAGCGATTCTCGGTGAATATTTTTACAGTTGGATAAAGTATCATTTTGTGGGGACAAGAGATTGCTTTTTTTAC
>JAOUFE010000048.1 GCA_029858425.1 Spirochaetia bacterium
AATCTTGCCGGGCTTAAGGCGCGAACCATCTCTTTTTCTATCGGCAATACTTCGCCCTCGATCATCGAGGCTATCATTTCTGCCCCCAACTGGGAATACAGAATTCCGCGCGACCCAAGACCGGTGATAGTATAAAGATCTGGATACCATGCATTGGGTTGCCCGTTATGTCCATTTTTGCGGTAATATGCAGTTTCGCCATGATGAAGCAAATGAAATATTTCGCGATATTTTATGGCATTTGGAACCGGGCCAATTACCGGAAAATGGTCTGCGGCGGCAGAACGAAATGAAACGCGCGTTGCGGCATTCTGAATCCACTCCCGGCCTGTTTTATAAACAAGCTTGTTTCGCATTGTATCCATATCTGGCAAAAAACTTTTTGCTGCGGCAAGAAGTTCCATGTTTTGCCCCGGATCTGCGCTTTCATTTTCCGAAAAGTCGTGCGTTGCCCCGATGACAAGCCTGTTTTTCGAAGCAATGGCATATACTGCCGCAGAAACCGGAATTTCAAAAGATGGATTTGCGATTTCCAGCTCCATCAACTGCCCCCGGATTTTCTGCATCGGAATCCAGTTTGTTTCTGAAAAATTTTTTATGGCATACGAAGCGCATAAAATCAATACATCGCTTTCCGTTACCTGCATTCCATCTGTGCCAAACAAATGCCAGATTCCGTTTTCATGTTCAATTTTTTCAATATGCGTTGAAAACAATGTTTTAATTGCGTTCTGTTTTTGATTGCGCAAAAGATTTGTCTCGCACAGACCCTTTGGAGAAACAAAACCGCCCTCCCTGAAAAAAGCAGTTTTATTCATTTCATCCAATTCGAATATTTCTTTGTAATCCTGGTTCTGACTCAACACCTCGACATATTTCAGCATGTCCGTTTCATTTTCAAACAATCTAAACAATCCATTTTGTTGAACATTGATTTTTTCTGCATAACCTTCATTTGCAAGATTATGCAAATGCCCGATAAAGAAAAGATAGCATGCAAGCGATAATTTTGTTGTAAAGGTTGGTTTACGGTGAATAACCGGGAAAAAAATCCCGAGGGGATTTCCCGATGCTCCGCCGCAAATGCCGTTATGGCGATCAATGATTTCTACGTCAAAATTTCGCCTCGCAAGAGCCTGGGCAACAGCGCATCCGGCCAGACCGGCGCCAACGATGGCCGCGCGTCTTTTACGCCCATGTTGCTTTGCAAAGCGCCTGTCAGGAAGATCCATCCAGGGTTTTAAATTTTCATGGTTTACCGACGCAGGCACAGTTGCTTTTTTCCCTGATTTTTTTATGTTGTCCGGCAAATACTTTGCCGTAATCATTTCCCTTTTTTTTCCAAAACCTGTTTTTTTTTCTACTGTAAAGCCGGCAATTTCAAGGTTTCTTTTCACATGTCCTGCGGCGGTAAATGTCGCAAGGGTTGTCCCCTGCCCCGAAAGTCGCGCCATTTTATGAAATATCTCCTGCGACCACATCTCAGGGTTTTGCGAAGGACTGAAGCCATCCAGAAACCAGGCGTCTATTTTTTCGCCAGTTTCAATTTGCTTTAGTGCATAAATGGAGTCTTCAAAAATCAATGTAAGATTTATTTTTCCGCAGGCAAATGTCATGCGATGAAATCCGGCTGTTCTATGCGGATACTGCCGGACAAGATCTTTTGTTATTTCCGCCAGAGCATCAAAACCAGTTAGAGTTCTTTCAATTTCTTCAACCGCGAGAGGATATTTTTCCACCGCAATGTAATTTAATGGGTAACGATATGGACAGGTAGCCGAGAGACTTGTCTGCGCATCTTTAACAGTCTCCAGAAATAATTTTGCAGTTAGAACAAAGTTCAGTCCGCTGCCAAATCCATTTTCAAATATTGTAAAATTTGACGCGGAGCTCCATCTTTTCAGAAGATTGTTTCCGTCGATAAAAACAAACCGGCTTTCATCAACTCCGTTCTCCGGAGAAAAATATATATCGTTAAACGTCCGCGAAAACGGGGCATTGCCTTTCCAGACGATATCAGGTTTTTCTATTCCCACGGGAATTGCGTTGAGTTTGTACGATTGGATGCAAAGCCATATTTTTTTTCTGCTTCAACTGTGAATCGATCTTTTTTGAACATCGAGAGCCGCTTCTTTAATTGCTTCTGACAAGGTAGGGTGAGCATGAACTGTATGGATAATATCGTCCACCGTAGATTCATTTTTCATAGCCAAAGTCGCTTCTGAAATTAACTCCGAAGCGCGGGCTCCGACAATAAAAACACCCAGAATTTTATTACTGGATTTATCTGCCATAATTTTAACCATGCCGTCTGTTTCATTCATCGCATGGGCTCGCGCATTGGCTCTGAATAAAAACCTGCCCGTAGCATATTCCACTCCGGTGGATTTTAACTGATCCTCCCCTGCGCCAACCCAGGCAATTTCCGGAGAAGTGTATACAATGGATGCAATAGTATTGTAATTTAACCGGCTTTTCAGAGAACAAATTTTCTCTGCAAGAACAACGCCTTCTTCTTCGGCTTTATGCGCCAGCATTGGGCCATCGATGATATCGCCAATAGCATAGACATTCTCGCAGGTCGTTTGATATGTTTCGGGGTTAATTTTTATTTTTCCGTTCGGCTGGAGCTCTATTCCTGCGTTTTGCAGCCCCAGATTTTCAAGATTTGGTTTTCTGCCGGCGGCCACAAGCAATACGTCGCCTTTAAATTCCTGTATTTCATTTTTTTTATTCTGTGCAATTACAACGACTTCTGAATCTGATATTTTTGTTTCAAGCACCCTGTGCTGCATAAAAAAATTTATGCCTTTTGCGCCAAGATGTCGTAGAACCGTAGCGGATATTTGTTTATCGATTCCTCCAAACAGGTCAGGCGCGACCTCGACAATGCTGACTTTTGCCCCGAGACGCTGCCATACCGAACCCAGCTCAAGACCAATGGCTCCGGCTCCTATTACAAGCATGTGTTCCGGAACACGGTCAAGACCGATGGCATCATTGGAACTTATTATTTTTTTTCCGTCAAACGGGGCTACTGAAAGCTCTACCGGCAATGACCCGGTTGCAAGAATAATGAACTCAGCGGTATATTGCTCAGAGAGATCTTCGTCTGCAAAAACAACTTCAACTGTATTGCTGGAAACCAGAAATCCAGAACCATGTACTCTGCTTATTTTGTTTTTTTGCATTAAAAAATCAATTCCCCTGACCTGTATATCTACGATACTTTTTTTTCTCTCCATAATTTTTTGCAAATCATAGCTCATATTTGCAATGTGCACTCCAAAATCAGCGCTGTGATTTTTTGCAGTAGTATAAAATTCGGTAGCATCCAGTAGAGCTTTTGATGGAATGCAACCGACATTCAGGCAGGTTCCCCCAAGAGTTGATTTTTTTTCTATGAGCATTACTTTTTTGCCAAGCTGAGCCAAACGAATGGCGCAAACATACCCAGCTGGACCGCCGCCAATTATTATTGCATTAAAATTTTCTCTCATTTATTTTCCCTGTATTTTTAAAAAAATCTGCCATTTTGTTTTATAAAAAATTATTAATACGTCTCAGTAAATCATAGAATATATGTAATCCTGAAATTTCAAAGAATCAAAGCATGAACTTTAAATTCAGTCAAAATGTATTAAAATTAGCGCGTTTTTGGGGCGCTTCGCGACCCAAAAACGCGTATTTTAATACATTTTGATCTGACTATTGAGGTTCATGCCCATCCTCTACAGAGTTACAATTTCTATGAGATTAAAATTTATTGTACTTGTCAGGACAATAACTTTTTTTACCATGCACAGATAAGAACATATTCTGTGCAAAATTAAAGCGTGACGGAGAAAGAAATGCCAGCAAGAAGAAAATTAGATGAAAAGGAAGCCATCGATCACCTGAAAAAAATCTATCAGATTTTTTTAAAGGGAGGAGGCGAACCAACCCGGTTTACAATTCGACATTATAATCGGATAAATGAAAACTCAAGAATGTACATTGATGTTTATGTAAAGAAACTGGGAGGATGGAATGCCTCTTTACAGAAAGCTGCAATCCCCCTGGGTTTCAGACAATACAAAGAGTTTACCAAAGAAGAAATTGCCGCGTATATCAAGAAAGTGTACAAAAAATATTTAACCGAGGCAAAAACCAGGGGAAAGTATAAAAACCAGGAAAAAACCTTTAGAATGAAGGATTTTACTATCTACAATCCTAAAGTGGATAATATGTTTTCGCTTGCCGTTATTCTGAAAAGATTTGGCTCATGGAGTACTGTCCTTCGCGAATTGGGTATCCCTATCGGAAGAAGCCGGGGTCTTGCGGAAAAGCAAATTACAGACCATGTAAAAAAAGTTTACGACTTGTTCCTTTCCAAAAACGACAAGGACAAAGTATTTTCAAAAGAGATGTACGAAAAATACAATTTTATTGATGATGTCTACATTTCTTCAAAATTGATTGAACGCAGGTTTGAAACCTGGTTAAACGCCAAGAAAAAACTAAAAATCAAGTAAACGAGAAATCAAAGCCGGGCATCCCCGGCTTTTTTATTTATTATCCCCCTTTTTCAATCTTTTTTTATTTGATAATTAGTATATATTTGTATATACTATAAACATGGGAACAAATGAAAAAATATCGGTTCAGGTAATGGACACAAATCATACCTGGAAAGAAATCAAGGCCGAATCGGGTTCGATACTGATGCGTGCAATTACAGGCGCAAAAATGGACATGGAAGCGTCATGCGATGGAGAATGCGCGTGCTCTACATGCCATGTTTATATTGATCCGCAATGGCTGCAATACCTGCCCGCGCCAGAAGACGAAGAATTAATGATGATCGACTATACAGACAAACCCGCGAAAAACAGCCGCCTTGCATGTCAGATAAAACTATCGCCTGAGTTAAATGGTATGAAAGTAACAATTATTGGAAAATAATCGTTTCACTCTGAGGCGTTTTTTATTTTTTACCTCATGGACTTAAAAGTTGAAGCACTATATAAAACTTACTCCAAACCTCTTAGCAAAAAGAAATTTGAAGCGGTAAAAAACATTTCCTTTGAAATTGCCACCGGAGAAATATATGCCCTGCTTGGACCAAATGGCGCTGGAAAATCAACTACGATAAAAATGATTGCCGGTCTAATAACGCCCACATCCGGGAAAATATTATTTAACAATAGCGCTCATAAAAATTATCAGGTGTTAAGCGCGGTGCTTGAAGGCAGCCGTAATGTTTACTGGCGGCTAACGCCACTTGAGAATCTTCATTACTTTGCCAATCTGCGCGGGGTTCCATCGCGGCAAATAAAAGAAAAATCGGAATTATTGCTAAAAGAACTTGAAATTGACGCAAAGAAAGCCAACCAGAGCCGTCACCTTTCGCGAGGGATGCTGCAAAAGCTTGCCATCGCTGCCGCACTGATTACCGACCCTCAAATTCTACTTCTGGATGAACCCACTCTTGGGGTCGACGTTGCCAGCGCCAGAAACATCAAAGAAAAAATACGCTCTCTTGCAAAAAAAGAAGGCAAATCTGTTTTACTTACAACCCATCAACTGGATCTTGTCGATCAACTTGCCGATCGCGTAGGCATCATTCAAAATGGCAATCTTGTTCGGGAAGGTACGATTGAAGAATTGAAGAAAATATCCCAGAACTATTTGTATCATATTTCAATACAGGGAAAGTTCAAAATACCGGCTGAATGGAAAAAGATATTTATTATCACAGAAATAAAATATCACAGCGAAATAACGGAATTTGAAGTGGATTGCAAAACCAAAACGGGAATGAGTTCTATACTGGAATATTTTTCCAAAAATAAGCTGGACATTATTTTCCTTCAAAAAAAAAGAGACAATCTGGAAGAAGTTTTTTTACGTTCCCTTGAATCAAAGAGCGGGGTCGCATGAAAAATTTTATTAAAGAATTTCTGCTTCTGGTAAAAGCCGAATTTATCAGGGAAATAATTTACATCAAAAGGTATCCATTTGAATCGATTTCTTTTCTTTTTTTCATGTACATCATTTTAATGGCCATTTTCCTGGGAATGTCCCAGCTTTCCGGAGGGGGCGGTCTAAATATTAATCATGAACGCATGATTATTGGTTACTGTCTGATGCAGTTTGTTATGAGCAATCAAATGGGATGGGCTGGCCAGATCTCCAATGAAAGTCAAATGGGAACTCTTGAGCAACTTTCCATTTCCGGTCATTCACTTGCTACGGTTTTGTTTGCCCGCGGCATTGCCCAGTTTCCGCGCCAATCTGCGAGTTTTTTTATTTTAATGATCGCATACGCTGCTGCCATGCCGAAGATGGATCTTCATCTGGATCATTTTTATATTGCCTTTTTTTTTTTGTTTCTAATTGCCCTCGGCGTTTATGGAATTGCTTATCTTTTTGCGGGTTTGACGCTGCTTTTTAAACGCATTGGATTTTTTTTCCAGATTATTAATTTTGCCTTTCTTGGACTATTCTGGCAAAATCGGGATATTTTACCCGATGGAAGTATCCGGGCAATTTTGTATGACTTTTTCCCTCTGACGCTGGGAATGAAAAATCTGCTCCTGGTATTTTCCTCAAACACATCATCGTTGATTTACCCTTTCCTGAACCAGTGCATTTATTCCGGAATTTTTACGATCGCCGGATTTTATCTTTTCCGCGTAATGGAAAAAAAAGCGCGGCAAATGGCATTGTTGTCCCAATACTGATTCAAGATTTTTCCCTGCCGACGATAACTGGATGAAACGTCCTCGATGCAACCATGATCGTCTCTCCGGCAGAACGTCCCTTTGCTTCACTTTCAGAAACAGATATCTTGATCACATTGCCGCCAATCAGCAAAGTAAAAATATTCGCGGATTCATTACGGGATATTTCCAGAATTTCAGCTTGTAGTACAAATTGATTTTCCCTGCTTTCAGCCAGGAATATTTCCGAAGGTTTGCCTGTATCGATAATTTCTCCTTTTTTCAACAAAATCACCCGGTCTGCCATTTTAAAAACATCGCTATAATCATGGGTTACCAGAATGGTGGTTAATGAGAAATCGCGAATATTTTGCTTCAACTCTTCGTGCATTTTGTTACGCGAATCAAGATCAAGAGAAGAGAACGGCTCATCTAACAAAAAAACTGAAGGACGCCGCGCAATAGCTCTGGCAAATGCAACCCGCTGCATTTGCCCGCCAGACAGATTACAGGGAAACTGAAATGCAAGCTCCTCAAGACCGGTTGCCAATAAAATACTGGCTATAAATTCTTTTTTATCTTTTCCCAAGCCTGCATGGCTTGATTTGCCCTGCCCTGATCTGCCATGAACAGCATATTCAATATTTTGCCTTACTGTCATATTGTCAAAAAGAGCGTAATCCTGGAATACAAAACCTGTTTTGCGCTTTTGGGGAGTCAAATTTATTTTTCTGCTTGAATCATACCACACTTCAGAATCAACACGGATCATTCCGGAATCCGGGGTTTCCAACCCGGCAATCATTCTTAAAATGGTGGTTTTACCCGCTCCCGATTCGCCAAATAAAAACATGAATTCCCGATTTTTTACCTCAAAATCAACATTTAGGAAGAAATCCTGATGAACATTACGGAATTTTTTTTTAACCGAAACTTCAATCATGGCGCATTTTTTTTCCCCGGGATGTATTTCTGTTTGCAAACTGCAAAACTAACAAAACTAAAAGAATAAAAGTCAGCATAATTGCTGAATAATAATGCGCATTTGTATAATTCATGGCTTCGACTTCATTGTAAATCGCAATCGAGGCGACCCGGGTTTCTCCGGGAATATTGCCCCCAATCATCATCACAACGCCAAACTCTCCCATGGTATGGGCAAAAGTCATTATACATCCACTTGCAAGCGACGGGCGGATTGCCGGTAAAAGCACCCGAATTAGCGTAACAAATCCGGATTTTCCAAGGGTACTCGATGCTTCTTTTAAAGTTGACGGTAAATTGGTTAGACCCGCAAGCAGAGGGTTTACCATAAAAGGAATGTTAAATAATACAGAAGCAAAGAGCAGACCTTCAAATGTAAAAACAAGGCGCGATTGAAAATAGTATTGCAAAAATTTTCCAACCGTATTTTCCGGGCTGAAAATAATCAATAGATAAAAGCCGAGTACGGTTGGCGGCAACATCAGCGGGAGATTTATTATAACTTCCCAAAAAGGTTTGCATCCCGATTTTAACGAAGCCAGTCCCCAGGAGATCAAAATTCCCAAAATGAATAAAATACATGTTGTCAATATCGCCAATTTTATGGATAAAAAAAGAGGTTCCCAGAAACTCATTTATGCTCCAGGAGAACTAAAACCATACTTTTCAAGAATATCGGCGCTTTGAGGCGACAACAAATATTCCATAAACAATTTCGATTCTTTCGGGTGATTTTCCATTCCATATTTTATTGCACAGGCGCCCTGTTGAATCGGGGTGTAAAGCGCTGAATCCACATCCAGGTATTTTTCCCTGTTCTTTTTTCCTTCCGGAAGAACAACCGACCTCGCTGTAAAACCGATATCAACAGCTCCGCTTTCAATAAACTGGGCTGCCTCGCTAACGTTTTGGGCATAGACTATTTTTTGCTTTATCAACGTCAGGATACCTTTTTTCCGGAGAACTTCCATGGCTGCACGCCCGTAAGGAGCAAAATCCGGATTGGGAATCGCAATTTTACGGATTTTATCCGATAACAATATTTTTAACCCATCATCTATTTTAATATATTTTTTTGTACCAATAACAAGATAGCCCTTTGCATAAACCTTGTAACTGTCACAATATCCTGCCCGTTTTAAAAATTCCGGATACGCGGTATCGGCAGAAATAAAAATATCATACGGAGCGCCATTTTTAATCTGCGCAACCGCATTGCCTGAAGATGAATATATGGCGTTTACCATGACCCCTGTTTTTTTATAAAATTCGGTAAACAGCTCTTTGCCGGCTCGCTGAACGCTGGCAGCGATCGCTATGTTTATATGCTTGCCGCCAACATCTTCAGCGGAAGTTATGTGATATATACAAAAAAACAGTATCCATTTTTTCATGCTTTAGCCTTCATTGAAATGCGTGTAACTTCATAAAATCTACAGATTGTCTGTCTGCTTTTCAATCCTTTAAAAATAAGTTCATCATTTCGCCACAAAGCGCATTTGCTTTTGGCGCCATCTTGACTGTTTTTTCCCGTATCACGGATTCGCTTTGGACAAACCTGTCCGGGATCAATTCATCAAGGCCGTCGTCCATCATGGCAATAATACTTTCTTCTGTCCCTTCCATATGAAATTGCAACCCCAAAATATGATCGCCATAAATAAACCCCTGATTGTCGCATCCTGTTGACTGCATTAAATGCAGGGCTCCTTTTGGAATTTCAAATGTTTCGCCATGCCAGTGAAAAACAGGAAATGTATCTGCAAATTCGGAAAACAACCTGTGAGATCGCCCTCCTTTGGTCAACTGAACATCAAACCATCCTATTTCTTTTTGAGGATTGAGTTTTACTTTCGCGCCAAGAACATTGGCCGCAATTTGCGCGCCCAGACATATTCCAATAAATTTTTTGTTGTTGGAAATTGCTTTTTCAATGATTTTTTTTTCTTCTTTCAGCCATGGATATATATGATCGTCATTTGCGCTCATTGGTCCGCCCATGCTTACGAGAACATCGTAATCTTTTAAATCCGGAAACTCAAACTCATAGGATTTCGCGGTTACAAATGTATGATTATTTGCAACAGCCCAATTTTCAAGATATGCCGGTCCTTCAAAAGGAACATGCGTCAAGCAATAAAAATTCATGGAACCGCCTGCATTTTATTTCCCATAACTATTCTTTTATATCTTTATTCAATGACTCATATCTCATGATTTTTTCAATGAGTTCCCGTGAAAGATCCGGGAGCATGCGATACTCTGTCCACAAGTTTTCCTCTACCACATCATGAATTTTGCCCGCAATTTCCATGCACTGTCTTTTTACTTTTGCGACTTCTTTTATATTCTCCATTGTCATTCTCCCTGAAAATACTGCATTGTTTCTTCCCTGTATAATATGTGAGGGGGTGAACCGGCAGGGAACGGACATGTCCGTTCCCTGCCGGTTCAGGGGGCAGACTTGCCCCCCTTATTATTTTTTGCAATTATTCCATATGCGTAAAACATCCTTTCGGGCAAACCATGGCGCATGACTGACAGCCTATGCAGTCGCCGTCTTTTACCAACTGCATAAACATGATTTCATTTTCTTCATCGTCTTCCTCGCTACTCAATTCCATTACACCCGCCGGACATCCCTTGAAGCATTTTCCGCATGCGATACATTTTTTTGCGTCAAGCGATACAATGTATTTCGGCTGCCATTGCGTACCATTTTTTCTGTAACCCTGCATTGTTGCATTCATAAACATTACAACGATGCGACGAACGCCTCGTATTTCTCCGCTTTTGTTTTCATTGTCCCAACAAGCTTTTCCACAAGTTTCCCTCCGGAATCCTTGAGCTTTTCCACGCTGGAATATTGAAATCCGTTAATGCCGCCAAATGTCTTGTTTAAAATGATCAAATCTCCGGAATAAATCAATGCCTGAACCGAGCCATCGCATCCCGATTCGCTCATCAATCCTGTGATTTGAGAGGTAAGTTTTTCAAGCGTTACGCAAACCGCCTGTAAATACATCTTGATATTCAATGCTGTTTGATCATTTTTCAGGGAAGCCGTATCATGGCCTGCATTTTTTAAATACTTTAAGCCCGCCAGTTCATCGTCGCTATACTTCACATAACTGCCATACGCATCTGTTGCCCGAATCTGCTTTACCAGATTTTGATAAAAGTTTTCGCCAAAATTTTGGGTTTGTGTTTTGATTTCCATTATATTTTCTCCTGTACTTTTAAATTAATTATTTATACGTTAGCCGCTTTATAATAAACCGGGCTGCAATTAAAAACATACGGCTCCGGATTGAATGTTATGATTTTCATTGATTAACATAAAATATAGCTCCCGAATTTCCTCTACGGACAAAGTTTTTTTTTGGGCAATGGTCTTTTCCTTGATCAGGTTTGTAAACCGGTCCAGGTTAACGCTGGAGGTTTCCAGACCAAGAGTTTTGCAATAATATTCAACGGCATGTTTTCCGGAATGCTTTCCCAAAATAAACTTTCTTCTTATTCCAAATATTTCAGGCGAGATTACTTCATAGTTCTCCGGCGCCTTTAACAACCCGTCGATATGGATTCCGGATTCATGCGTATAATTGTTTTTACCGAGAATGGGCTTCCACGGCCACAGTTCCAAACCAAGAGCAATTTGCAGCGCATCCGCAAGAGACTTGAGGGCTGCCATATTTACGCCGGTTTTCATATTAAGAATATATTCTACGGAACATACAAACTCCTCAAGCGGCGTGATTCCGCAGCCATCGCCGATACCCAGAATCGAAGTGTCGATAAATTCTGCCCCGGCAAGATACGCGCTGATGGAATTTGCATTTGCAAGACCAAAATTATTATGTCCGTGAAACTCGACGGGAATTTTTATATGGTCTTTAATTTCACCAATGAGCAATGTTGTTTTGGCTGGATACAAAATACCGAGAGTATCGGAAATTCGAATTCTCGCTGCTCCTGCTTTTTCGAGCTCAAGGCACAGATTTTTTAAAAAATCCAGATCTGCACGGCTTGCGTCTTCCAGCCCACAAACCACCTTTGCTCCCCTTTCTACCGCAAATTCAATTATTTTTGGGAAATAATCCAATATATAATTTCTGTTTTTTCGCAGTTTTCCGGTTATCATCTGATCGGAAACCGGCATGGAGATAATTAAATCATTTATGCCGCAGGAAAAAGAAAGCTCAACATCTTTTCTGACGGCGCGATTCCAGGAATATATAGTGGCGTCAATTTTGGACTTTGCCAGAAACTGCAAACTCTGCCGCTCTTCGCGGCATACTGCCGGGCAACCAGCCTCTATGTGCTTGATACCCGAATCGGCCAGCAAATAGGCAAAGGTCAACTTTTCCTTTCCGCTAAACATTACCCCGGGGCTCTGTTCTCCGTCGCGCAACGTATTATCCACCAGATGCATCATTTGAGTCCCCCGCAAACAGGACATTTTTTGTCTTGCTTTAATCTGTACTGTCGGCTACCCATGTCGGTAAAATCAATACTGGTCATAACGCCAAAAATATCCTCGTGATATCCTGATAAAAATTTAATGGCCTGCAAGGCCGCCATCGAACCGATTGTAGAAGAAACCGCGCCAAACACCGGGAAGGTAAATGGATTCCACAACGGGGGATCTTCCGGATACTGACAATGCAGGCAGGCGGTCTTGCGGGGATTTACTGAAAAAAGATAGCCTTCCATTCCGTTCATCGCTGCTTCTGAAAATGGGACATTTTTTTTTATACAAATTTCGTTGATAAATCTTCGTTCTTCAAAATTGTGCCTCGCATCTATTACAAAATCCACGCGGTGTTGATGGAACAGCCCAAAAAAATTTTGTTCATTGATCCAAAAATCAAAAATTTCCACGTCTATATCCGGATTAAAATTTTGAATGGTTTCTTTTGCCTTTTCAACCCTTGGCCTGCCTACCCATTCATGCGTCATCAGAGTCTGGCGGTTTAAATCCTGCGCATCGAGATTTCCGGCATGAACCAGTATCAGCTTTCCAATTCCGGCTGATGCCAGACCCCATACTGCAGCCCCGCCAAGACCTCCAATACCGGCCACAAGAACTGTGGAATTTTTCAATCTGGCCTGCTTTTCAACGTCAAATCCCGGATGAGATATCTGCCTGCCGTATTTTTCCATTTTTTGGTTTTCTGATTTCTCCTGCATACAATCTGCTACTTCACCACAGCATGTCCCGCTGTTTCTGTTGCCTCTTCTTCCATCAAAATATCATTTTCTTTAGTGGCACAATTTCCTTGCAACAAGCCGACAGCATCCGAACGGCATTGTTGACAATGATCCATCAGAGAAATGCTGCTGGAGTAAGCCTTTACTGCCTGCTGCATTCTCATGGTTTCATGCGGTAGAGGCGGACGAAGACTAAAAAAAGGAGTTTTCTCCACCGGAATAAACGGCATCACGTTAAAAAGATTCGCTCCCATTTTATCTACCATACGAACAACATTGGACATTTCATTCGCGTTTATTTCCGGAATATAAATAAAATTAATTTTTACCAGAACTCCCGCCTGAATCAATTTCTGAACTCCAGACTCCTGATTCTGGAGCAAGACAGAGGCGCCCTCTTCTCCACGATACACGACTCCCCGATAATTCACCCTCCGGTAAATCAGGGAAGCAATTTCGGGAGAGTTTGCATTTACTGTTACCGTTACATGAGATATCTTAAGATATGATATTTCATAAATATAATCGGGCAAATTTAAGCCGTTGGTCGACAAACACAGGTGCATATCCGGATATTTGCTCTTGATTGTATCTACGGTTGCAAAACTTTTTTCAGCATTGGCAAGAGCGTCTCCCGGCCCGGCAATTCCAATGGTATTTATATGCGGCATGATTTTTTTCATCCTGTCCAGATGTTCCAGGGCTTCATTCGGGGTCATTACCCTGGCGGTAACGCCGGGTCTTGATTCGTTTACACAGTCAAACTTGCGATTGCAATAATTACACGAAATATTGCATTTTGGAGCTACTGGCAAATGAATTCGACCATAGACTTTACTTGCGTTTTTATCAAAACAGGGATGTGTTGTATTCATTGTGTCCTTCTTATACCAGCATGATATATTCCAATAAATTTTCGCGACAGGCTCGCAAACCTGTCATAATACCGCATTCCACCATATAGGTCTTTATGCCGTGTTCTTTCAGAGACTCCGCAACATGATAACCTATGCTGGCGCACAAAAGAATTTCACAATCGCCCAGAAGACCCGCGAATTTTTCCATAATTCCGTTATTTTTTCCATGATTGGAATCTCTGGAGCAAAATGGTTCCACTTCCCTGATATCAATGAGTTTTGATTTTTCTTCTCCGACATCATAAATATAAAATATATTTGCATGTCCAAAATGTTTATTGATATGTTTTCCGTCGCCAGATGCAATGGCTACTTTCATGTTTACTCCCCGGGATGCCTGAAATGAAATGATATTTTTCTTGTTTTTCTTTCTTCTGAGCCTCAAGGTTACAGCATGACCTTTTGACACCCCTACTCTGTTACGTGCAAAATTCATGCCAAAGGAAATACCTGTTTTGTGCGTTATTTTCTATTCCCGTCCATTTGAATTTTTCTGATCCAGACAGGGGGATTTTTCAATACTTCCTGTAGCCTGAGAATTTCAGTTGCGATAGCTACCGGTTCGGGCTTCTTTATTGGATGGATTTTGTTGCGTATCACCCTGGCAGCCGAGACAGCGCCGATATTGTTGCAATACATAATCGAGCAATCCTTTATAGCCTCTATTCGCGAATTGATTTTATCCAGCTCTTCGGGTTCAAAGTCCGGATCGCTTTTTTGTACCTGACGCCGCTCCACGAGGGAGAAATCATTCTCCTGAATATCAAAAACAGCGAATTCCTCAGCCCATCCAAAATGATCGTTAATACTTACTCCATCTTTTGTTGCAAATGCCACGCGCATGATTTCTCCTTATCTACCAAAATATTGGCTAACTCTCTTATCAAATATATACTTCCTTTGTATCCAATGCTGATATTGTAATTCATACCGTAACGATCCGTCAGTGGAAATCCGGAGCGCACTAACGGTACATTGTATTTTTTTGCAAGCTCCTGCCCATGTGTACCGGCAAAAAGCGCATCAACAGGGGAGCCTGATTCGATTTTTTGTTCGATGTCGTAGAGGGTTCCGACAATCATGTTTTCGGAATTTCCATTTTTGGCATTGACTACAGGCGCAACCGAGATTTCAGAAAAAACTCCGATTTCGTTTAATATACTTTTCATGGCGATAACATGATCGGCTTCCAGAGCCATGGCGATATTTTTATTGCTTAAAACAAGATGGGTGTCTACCATCAGATCCTTTAAGCGAGCCCGGTATTTTTTCACCCTGCGCGGAACTTCTGTCCTGGAACTCAATATCATAAATTGTCGAATGAGATCATCTGAAGCTGACAACCCCGTAATAGAGTTAAAATGAACATGCCGGACTCCATGCCGCTTCTCCAGAAATTCTCCGGCGGATTTCATGCTTTCGCCTGCGGATATGGTTGCTATCGATCTTCCTGAAAGTATTAAATGTTCCAGACTGGTTCCCTGCACAGACATTCCTGAGTACTTTTCCCTGGAGCCGTCAGGACCTGAAGACAAGTCAGGAATTACAATTGTTTTCAGGTCAAAACTTTCCGCAATCTCAACAAACTCGTCAATATCGCCGACGGTCATATACGGAGCAGGCAAAAAATTAATTTGCCCATTGATTTTTTTGTCTGAAAAACCGTCGCTTTCGGCAAGTTCAACAATCGCGCGATATACGAGATCTGCAAAACCTTCAGAAAAACCGCCTTGAAAATCAGGCGCAGGAACCAAAATAAATTTTATATCTGAAAATTTTGTTTTCAGGTAATTTAAAATCGTCGTATATTCCTCTCCCTTTATTTCTGGTATGGATGAACTTAAAATAAATACTATTTCTGGCTTGCTTTTTTCACAAAATTTTTGTATCGAATTTTGCAACTCCAGGGTTTCGCCAAAGATCAGAGCCGTTTCCTTTATATCGCTGCCAGCGGAAGCAACGGGTTCCATAAAATGCTGAGTCAAAAGAACCTTGCTTAAAAAACTACACCCGGGAGCCGAGTGATAAAATGGCACAGCCTTGCGAAAACCCTGTGCGGCATATCCGGCGCCAAGTCCGGGAGCCAGCTTGACCGGGTTTACGCTCACAGCCCTGACCCGGTCATTTTCTATATTATGACATAAATCTTTCATTGCCTGTCCTCTGCCGGGCTTGCCAGATTGATTTCCCACGGTGCGGGTTTTTTGACGGTACTCCAGACCGGACTTTGCAAAGTCCGGCATAGATCTTTTGCCAGATTTATCGAACCGGCGTATCCTCCGTAAGAAGTATGGCGTTCCTGATTAATGTCAATGTAGGGTATTTTTTCTTTATAGGCAAGGTACTGATTGCGGCTGCCGGCGATCAAAAAATCCGCGCCTGTGTTTTTTATTGTATCGAGCAATGATTTTGGCGAGGTGTCTTCGAGCATTCTATCTTTTCCAATCAACTGTTCCATTTTTTCTTTATCACCCTGGCTCGATTTTTTTGTGCCAGCCCCGGTCACCTCGATACCAAGATCGTTCAGGGCGCTAATCATGCTCCAGCTCTTTACTCCTCCGGAATACACCACGGCTTTTTTGCCTTTCAATATTCTCCTGTACGGAACAAGATTTTCCCACGCCTGGATTTCCAACTGATTAATTTTGCCAATACATTCATCTGCAGCCTGATCGTTGATTTTATTTTTGCCATGAAAATATTTTATTGTTTCTTTAAGCGCATGAGTTGTATTGCTGATTCCAAAATAGGAAACTTCGATAAAGTCAATGCCGTATTTGTCTTGCATCCCTGATGCAATATTGATTAAAGCGCGGGAACAAACCATAAGATTTAATCCGGCATGATGAGCCCGGGTAATCTCGGCATAATCGGCATCGCCGGTAATTTTCGCCATTACCGGAATATTAATCTTTTCATATAGCGGCAGAATATTCCACATATCTCCTGCAATATTGTATTCGCCGATTATATTTACAGAGAGTTCTTTGTTGCAGGCAACGGTTTTGTCCATAATACCTGTACCAATGACGTATTTCAAAAGAACGTTGCCGGCAATACGATTGCCCAGATTTTTATGCCCCATAAATCCAGGCGCGACAACAGGAATGACTGGAACAGGAAATTGTTCCGCCATTGACTGACAGACTTTTTCAGTATCTTCTCCGGTCATTCCCGGAATACATGTCTGGTAGACAAAAATTGCCGAAGGAGAAAAGCGTTCCTGAATTTCGAAAATTGCTTTTCGCAGTTTTTCTTCGGCTCCGAAAACAATATCGGTTTCGTTCAGATCGGTTGTAAAACAATATCTGTACAATCGAGAACCTGAAGAATACGCTCCCCGCGATTCATAGTTATGCGCCCCGCAGGTAATTCCTCCGTGTACCAGATGTGCCGTATCCCG
>JAOUFE010000049.1 GCA_029858425.1 Spirochaetia bacterium
AAAATTGAAGCTCGTATCCGAATGCCTGTTCCAGTTTTGGCAGCGCCATGATTCCGGCATTGCAAATAATGGCATCCAGCTTTTTGCCGCCTTTTTTAATTGTATCAACGCAAACTTTGATACTTTTTGGATCGGTCAGGTCGCATGCGAGAGGAAAATCTGTTTTGCTCCCAACTTCGTTTATCGCGCTGGCGGCTTTTTCGAGCGTGCGGGCAGTTCCAATGATTCTGGCTCCCCTTAGAGATAAAACCCGCAGCGTTTCTTTGCCCAGCCCCGAATTGCATCCGGTAAGCAGAATGTTTTTGCCTTTCAGGGATATTTCTTCCGTTACCCGCTCTGCAGTAGAGCCATAGCCAAAACCGTTTTTCCCATTTGATTTAAAGTATTGAATTAATGACATGATTTACCTCGTTTAATTAATTTAATTATATCGGAATAGCTCAGGACCCCAGGATGCGCATTATACCTTTGGTGTGCAGTTCCGTCAAGTCAAACATATTTTAAAAAAAGTTTCATAATTTTAAAAAAAGTTTGTTGTTGACAATATAAAATCACTTTATTGTATTATGTCACATTATTCACCTATGAATTTATCAATAAAAAAGTTTATTTTTATCGGCCTAACGGAGGATCAGATTCAACTGATTAAATCTCTTAAAAATGAATTTAATAGTTTAACAGATCGTTTTTACTGGATATTCATGCAGAATACCGAAGACCTTGCCTGTCATCTGGATCAAAAAACGCTGATTATTTCGCATGACGCCCGGAAAGCAATAGTTATGGAAACAATGCACAGAATGGGGCACCCTCTTTTTCTGACCTGGCCTGATTTTTTAAGGTTTTTTCATATGCTAATCAACATTAACCTTGCTCCTCTGGAGCGTAATGTCAGTCTTGCGTTTATCCCCGAAAATTATGCCAAAATATACAGTACTTTGATGAGTCTTTACGGGTTTAATGTTTCCATAATTGATCAGGCTATCCAGCTCGAGTCGGCTCTGGAGGCGGGGATCGATTATCTTGTCTTTGATCTGGACATGAATCAGTTGCCGGAAAAAAAAAGATTGGGGCTTATGCAAAAAATCAAGTATTACTGTAAACAGGGGCTTATGGCCAATGTGATTAAAAATTTTGACACCGGAAGTCTTTTTAATGATATTTTATCGCCCGTAAAAGATATCAGCAATTTGCTGCTTAGTCCTGAAGAATACGCTATTTTTCTTCGAAAATATCTATACATCAAAGATCTGGAAGGCTTCGAAAAAAATTGCTATAACCTGAAAGGCTCTTCTTTTTTTCAAGAGATCGCAAAAAAAGAGAAAACAATGCACATATTCTCAGACTTGATGGATGCCAAAAAAAAATACCATGAGATTCAATCCGTGAGAATCAATTCTGACCAGCTTGAAGGTTTTTTTTTAAATGGAACCGTTCACCTCAGGTTCCGGTTATCTGAGGCGGTAGAGGATTTTATCAACCAGCATTTTGACAACTCGCAAAGAGAGCTGTTTACGTTTTTTCCAAAGTAAAACCCATACGCCTTGAATTCGGGTAAAAACAGGGATTTTGCCGGAATAATGGACAAACCGGCGCAGCAGTCCATTTGATTATAGCATGCTTATTTCTTCCACCATGTTTTAGTAATAATTTTTGAATGATTTTAAGGATAGGCGTATATATTCCGATAATATATCTATAAATTTCGGGAGACCATTATGAAGCAAATCCTTAAAACAATTGAATATTTAATCTGGGAGAGCCGTATTATTGCCTTGCTGGGCGTAATTGCCGGCGCAGTATCGGGGATTATATTATTTGTTTATGGCTCTCTGGAAATTCTGGACTTGTTTCAGGCATTCTGGCAGGCGCTCATCGGCAAATCGCAGTTCATTAAATCTTACTCGTATCTTCTAACAAAAATCATCACAGCCGTAAATTTATATCTTGCGGCAATGCTCATGTTTGTCATTAGCGCTGGAATTCAGGCCATGTTTATTGGTAAAATGGAGGCTGCTGCTGCCGATCCAAATTCTGGAAAAATCATGCAAATACAGTCTCTGGAACAATTTAAGGAAAGAGTAATAAACATTGTTCACATCATACTTGTAGTATTGTTTTTTAAATATTCCCTTATGATGGATTATGTCAATGTACTCAGCCTGTTATATCTTGCAGGCGGGATCGTTCTAATCGCCGGTTCGGTATACTTAACTTCGCGCAAATAACCTATTGGGGTATTTGATACGGAATAACTTTCCGGGTTGCGTCCGAGTTATTCATAAACAGGTTTTGCGGTCCGGCAGCCGTTATTAAAAAGTTTTCAGGGCGATAGTACTTTTCTGCCACCTGTTTCACATCAGCAAGCGTGACTTTCTGTATTTTCTCAAGAAAATGATCCAGATAATCATCAGGTAGATTGTCCCATTTTAAAGAAAGTTGAAGTCGCGCCAGAGATTCCGGAGTCTCCGCTAAAAACACAAAACTGTTTTTAATGGAATTCTTTGCTGATTCCAGCGCTTTTTCATCCAGAACCATAGTCGGGTTTTTTAAAACTTTTTGAATTTCCTGCATTACCGCCGGAACATTCTTGTTTTGTGTTTGCACAAAAAGAATAATATTTCCAGTATATGCCCCGGAAGCATATCCTGAATACACAGAATATGCCCATCCGTTTTTTACACGAATGGTTTGAGTCAGGTAGGAGTTAAAAGAATCGCCGCCGAGAATAAAATCGTAGAGTTTTAACGCATAATAGTTTTTATCATAATGTTTTATTCCGGGCGCTCTGTAAATGAGGGTGGTCTGCGGAATATCTTTAGTCAGGTGGTAGATAATACCATTGCCATTTTTTTCAAAATTTGCTGGAACTGACAAAGCCGCTGGATTATAAGGGGTTTTGGGTTTCTTGAATTCTGCAAAATGCTGGTTTAATAATGACTGAATATGTTCAAGGTTAAAATCTCCGGTAATGAGAAGCGAAAATCGCGCTGGATTCATAGAACGCTCCTGCCACTTTTCCAGAGTTTTGACTTTAATCGAGTTTACAGAGTCTGATGTAGAAATAACCCCGCGGGCGCTTCCTTTCCAGAAAATCAATTGCGCGGCCATGGAGGCCATCCTTGCCGGATTCTCTGTTCTCATTTTTATCGTTTGTAATGTCTGATTTTTCAGCAAGTCGACGTCTTCTGGAGCAAATACCGGATTTTTAATCACTTCCATAATCATGGCAAGATCGGTCTCAAAATAATCGGAAAGAGAATCCAGGGTATAGATACTTCTTTCAAATGACGAGGCAAAGGAAAAATCCGACCCCCTCATTTCAAGGGCTTCTGCAAGAAGCTGCCTGGGAGTTTTTTTAGAACCCGAATAAACAACCGCATTCCCCCAGAGCGAGTTAATGCCGGCGATTTCCTGACTCTCTTCGGATTCGCCGCCTTCGATAATCAATTGAAAGGTAATCTTGGGTAAAATGTTGCTTTGTTTGTAATATACGCGAATATTGTTGTCAAGATCAAAATACTTTAACGGTTTTACCTGCATCGTTACTGAATCATTTTTTAAGTAAATTTCCCAGGGGCGCTGAGCCAATAACAGGCTTGATGAAAATAGAAAAGTAGAAACAGCAATGAGCGTTTTTTTGTTCATAAGATTGCGATCTTAAAATGCCATGTGTTTTGTAAATAACAATCGCCAAAAAACGGGTCAGTCTGGGCAGGAACTCAATAATCAACCCCTTCATTGGTAAAAAATTGGTAAAAATAGGCGTTTTTGCACGCGGAGCGCGCCAAAAACGCAAAATTACTTCTTGATTGGGCTTGAATTTTGAGTTCTTGCGAGGGTCTGCCCATCGCTGGTTTCGTAAATCAATAAAAATATTTGATTTACAAAACGTTTAAGGAATACAGACTGACTCACTTATTTAAGGAGCGAATGTGGCTACTATCTCAATGAAAAATTTATTAGAAGCGGGTGTTCACTTTGGTCATCAGACCAGAAGATGGAACCCGAAAATGAAGAAATATATTTTTACGGCTCGTAACGGTATACATATTATCAATCTTCAAAAAACCATAACTATGGCCAAGACCGCATATGAAACCATGCGTGAACTGACATCCAAGGGTGGTAAAATATTGTTTGTTGGAACCAAAAAACAGGCACAATCTGATATTAAAAAAGCGGCGGAGCAATCCGGAATGTTTTATATCAACAACCGCTGGCTTGGCGGCTTGCTGACAAACTTTCACACTATTAAGAAATCCATTACGCGCCTTCGAAAACTTGAAGAGGCGTTTGAAAATAATACGCTCGATGAATTGGTAAAAACAAAAAAAGAAACTCTTTTGCTCGAAAGAGAGCTGGAACGCTTAAGAAATTATCTTAACGGAATAAAAGAGATGAATGCATTGCCAGATGCCCTCTTTATCATTGATCCTGCGAGAGAATATATTGCCGTTGAAGAAGCGCGCCGTCTTGGCATTCCTATTTTTGCTCTTGTGGACACAAATTGTGATCCAGAATTAATTAATTATCCGATTCCTGCAAACGACGATGCCATTCGGGCTGTATCCCTTTTTCTGGAAATCATGGTTAGCGCCATTCTTGAAGGTAAGCAAGGCGGCGAATTTACGCAGGTAGAAATTGACGAGGGCGATGCCACATCAATGGGTGAAATAGGCGATCCAAACTCAAAACTGGATGTACTTGAAGAAATTGAGACAAAATACGACGCTGAAGACGATGCTGACTAATTAAGGGAATATTGATGGCGATAGAACCAGAAAAAATCAAAATACTGCGGGAAATAACATCCGCCGGGATGCTGGATTGCAAGAAAGCTCTGGAAGAATGCGATGGCGACATTGAGAAGGCGACGGAAGAGCTGAGAAAAAAAGGTATTATTAAAGCTGTCAAGAAAATGGATCGTACTGCAACCGAAGGCAGGCTGTTTTCTTACATTCATCACAATGGAAAAATCGGAGTGTTGATTGAATTAAATTGTGAAACTGATTTTGTGGCTAAAAATGAGATATTTATGGATCTTGGAAAAAATATTTCGATGCAAATTGCCGCCTCTGCTCCACAGTATATTCGACCTGAAGAAGTTCCGGCAGAAGCTATTGAAAAAGAACGGGAAATTCAAATCGCCACATTAAGGGAGGAAGGGAAACCCGACAATGTTATTGAAAAAATTATGGAAGGTAAAATAAAGAAATTTGTATCCGAAATTTCCTTAATTACCCAATCGTATGTTAAAGATCCCAAGGTTACCATTGATGATATTATAAAAGAATCCATCTCCAGACTTGGAGAAAATATTTCCGTAGGTCGTTTTATTCGCTATAGTCTGTAATACACATGTTAAACCACGATTCCGGAAAGTCCTTTAATAGAATACTTTTGAAGCTTTCCGGAGAAGTTTTAGCGGGTGAAGACCATCATGGAATTAATCCCGTAACAGTAAAAAATCTTGCGAGGCAAATCATCGAAGTACACCAGCTGGGTATTGAGATTGCCATTGTCATCGGCGGAGGTAATATTATCCGCGGGGTAAGCGCATCCAGCGACGGCATGGACAGAGCTACTGCAGATTACATGGGAATGATGGCAACCATTATTAATGGACTGGCGCTTCAGGATTTTCTGGAGAAAGAAGGCGTCGTTACCAGACTGCAATCTGCAATTGAAATTAAATCTGTTGCAGAACCTTTTATCCGGCGAAGACTTATCAGGCACCTTGAGAAAAAAAGAATCGTTATTCTTGCCGGGGGTACTGGCAGCCCATACTTTACTACTGACACAACCGCTGCTCTAAGAGCTATTGAGATTAAAGCCGATATTGTATTAAAGGGCACGCGCGTGGACGGAGTTTACGATGATGACCCGCGAAAAAATTCCGGCGCAAAGCGCTACTTTCGTTTATCGTACATGGAAGCGATTCAAAAACAGCTTAAAATAATGGACTCAACAGCTTTTTCCCTGTGTATGGACAATAAAATGCCCATTCTTGTTTTTAATATAGAAGACAATGGCAGCCTCGTTAAGGCTGTCAGCGGACAATCTGTCGGGACTCTTGTTGATTCCCGGAAAGGAGCGCAATTTTATGGAGAGAAATGAAGACGCGGAGTTGATCATTGCCGACGCTGAAGAAAGAATGAGCAAAAGTTTTCGGGAGCTAAAAAACAGCTTTTCACAAATACGATCCGGAAGAGCCACGCCCGGCATTGTTGAAGACATTCGCGTAGATGCCTATGGAAGCATGCTGCCCCTGAGTCAGGTGGGCAGCATAAACATTCCGGAACCCCGATTAATCACGATCGATGTCTGGGATAAATCCCTGATACAAGATGTAGAAAAGGCTATTATGAAATCTGGAAGGAACCTGAATCCGCAAAATGACGGAGGCTTTATCAGGATTGCCCTGCCTGACTTGAACGAAGAAAGGCGAAAAGAACTTGTAAAATTATCGAAACAAAAATCAGAAGACTGTAAAGTCGCTATACGCAACATTCGCAGAGATGCCAATGATTCCATTAAAAGACTCAAGGATGACGGCTTGTCTGAAGATCAAATACATTCCTGTCAGGCCGATATCCAGAAAATTACCGATAAAAACATAAGCAATATCGATGAATTATTTCATGCAAAAGAAAAAGAAATTCTTACTGTGTAGTTCCAGTGGCAAATAGTAAAGATACAGTTTATCCGTTAATTAAAGAAGGCAAATTGCCGCGTCACATTGCCATTATAATGGATGGAAACGGGAGATGGGCATCGGAGCGGGGACTGCCCAGAATGGAAGGTCATAGAGCCGGAGCCAATGCGGTAGACAAGGTGGTTACTTGCTGTAGAAAAACAGGTATCCCAACGCTATCGTTGTTTGCTTTTTCTACTGAAAACTGGAAAAGACCAGATAATGAGGTGAAAGCATTGTTTGATCTATTAAATATTTATCTCAAAAAAAAATTAAATACGATGATAAAAAATGAAATTTGCCTGAGAATTTCAGGCGATACTTCGAGAATTCCGGAAAAATCAAGAAAACTTATTGACTCGGCTATCCAAAAAACATCTTCATTTACAGGGATGACCTTGAATATCTGCATTAATTACGGCAGTCGGGATGAACTATTATGCGCTATTGAAAAAATAATTAAAAACAGGATTTCCTCGGGCGATATAAAAAAGATATCTTCGAAGCCCGAATGGCGTGAAATTGAAGAAAATTTGTATACCTCCGGACTGCCCGATGTTGACTTGCTGATTAGAACTGCGGGAGAGCAGCGTTTATCAAACTTTTTACTTCTTCAGGCAGCTTATGCAGAGTTGTATTTTACAGCAACAGGCTGGCCAGATTTTAGCGATCAGGATATTTATCTGGCGATCATGGAGTTTCAAAAGAGAATAAGAAAGTTTGGCGGGTTAAACGAAAAAAATAAAACGATGGAAAAAATACATGAATGAAACGCCGAAACGAATCGTCAGCGGGCTTATTATCGCCATTGTATATGGTATTTTTTTTAGTTTAAACATCTATGCCTATGTGTTTTTGTTTTTCTTTATAATTGTAGTAGTCCTCACAGTTTTAAATGAATTTTATTTTATGTTTTTATCTAATAAAATGGATCGCGTCAATGTATACATTGGTCGACTCTGCGCTGTAGCTGTAGTATCTTATTTTTACTTTACGTCGCTTGAAAACTTTCAAATCCACAATATTGTTCAACCCGATCTATTCAGTTCCCTGATATCCTGCCTTCAGGACAGTTCCATAGATATCCCGGCAATTCTGTTATTATTTGCAATTATGGCGGGAATTTATAATATATTGTCCGCCCGCATTAATGGCGGGATTCATTCCCTTGGTATTATTTTTTTTGGAATTATTTATATTCCCCTGAGTCTTTCCTTCATATTTCTTTTAAGGGGAATGTATTATGGAATATTTTATATCTGGCTTATCTCCTGGATCACCGTAATGACAGACATCGGGGGTTATGCATTTGGAAAAATGTTTGGCAAACATAAGCTTCCTTTACCTGTAAGTCCCAATAAGTCCTGGGAGGGTTATGCCGGAGCATTTTTTACGCAGTTAATTACCACAATTCTATTTAACGAGATCGTAAAAAAGTATTTTGCAACGCCCGATTACTCAATAGCCCGGATTATTATTATATCTTCTTTATTATTTGCCACGGCCATAATTGGAGATCTTTTTGAATCTCTGGTAAAAAGAAATGCCCATGCGAAGGATTCTGGAAATCTTCTTCCAGGCCATGGCGGACTTCTGGATCGGGTTGATTCCATTATGTTTGCCCTGCCGGTCTTTTATTACTACCTGTTATTTACAAACTGAGTAACCGAGACAATGTCAACGGCTTCAGAAAATACGGTAAGTCCTCTGCCGGGAAAGGTTTTTCCCTCCCGGCAAAAAATCATTATTCTGGGAGCAACCGGTTCCATTGGAGACAGCGCTTTAAAAATTTTAAGAAAGTATCCGGACAGATTTGAACTGGTAGGAATCAGCTATCATTATAACCATGAGAAGGCAGTCGAAATTTGCCGTGAATTTCAAGTGCATCATATTTATTGCAGTTCCGGAACCCACAAATTTCCCAAGGCAACTTCAATGCATGACAGCTACTCCGATCTCCTTTTGATCGAATACCAATCTATAATTATTGCCGTGACAGGAGCCGCCGGTGTCGAACCCACCTTTATTGCGGCTTCGCAGGGAAAGAAAATTCTTCTTGCAAACAAGGAAAGTCTTGTAATGGCTGGAGAAATTATTATGAACCAGGCTCGTGAAAAAAAAGCGCAAATACTCCCGGTTGATTCCGAGCATAACAGCATCTTTCGATTGTTAGCAGGAGTAAAAAATCCGCAACAGATCACCATTACGGCATCCGGAGGCGCGTTGCGCGATAACCATGTAACCGAATTTCGGAACGTCTCTGTCGAAGATGTATTGAAACACCCGACCTGGAATATGGGAGCAAAAATAACAGTAGATTCGGCGACAATGGTAAACAAGGCTCTTGAGATTATTGAAGCCTGTCATTTGTTTAACAAAAGTTTTACAGAGATTAATGCTGTAATTCATCCGGAAAGTTTTGTTCATGCCATTCTTCAACATAAAGACGGTAGTTTTTTTTTCCATGTTTATCGACCTGACATGATTTATCCGCTTGCCTTTTGCATGTTCTATCCCGAAGAGCCGCCACATATAGCAGAACCCATTGAGGCGTTAGATATCCCCAATTTGACATTTAAGAGCATTGAGCCTGAAAAATATCCGGGGTATTATCTGGGTTTAAGCGCCGGAAAAAAAGGAGGAGCTTATCCGGCTATATTTAATGCCGCCAATGAGCAGGCCGTTTATTTTTTTCTGAAAAAGCAAATTGCCTACGCTGATATTATCCCTGTTGTTAAAAATGCGATGGACTCCTGTCCCGGCGGCAATTATAATACGATGGAAAGCCTCTATGAAGCGGATGCATGGGCGCGAAGCCATGTAATTGGCGGGATAAGAAAATGAATTTTGAGAATATTGAAAATCAGTTAAAAAAAAATCTTGAAAAATGTACCCATGTGGTAATTAAAATTGGAACTGGCGTTTTAAACCCGCATATTGAAAATACAGATTTTGAATTTTTTCAGATACTCTCCCGTGAAGTAAAAAATCTGCAGCAAACAGGGAAAAAAGTATTAATCGTGAGTTCCGGCGCTGTTGGCTTTGGGAAAAAAATTCGCAGCAAGAAAATAAATGGAGAGAAACTGGGCAACTCCATTGTAGATAAACAGGCCTACGCAGCTCTCGGCCAGAGTTTTTTAATAAATACATATCGGGAATACCTGGCCAATGTTGACCTGGACGCAGCCCAGATATTGATTACTATGGCTGATTTTAAGAGCAGAAATCATTTTCACAACATGAAACGCGCCCTGGATCAACTTCTGGCATGGGGCAGCGTACCCATAATCAATGAAAACGATACTGTGGCTATTGACGAAAAATTTGGGGATAATGATACGATTTCGGCGATGATTACCGGCATGTATGAGAAAAGTGTCTTGATTATTTTAACCACCATAGACGGTTTCTACATAGATAATCAAAAAATTGATGTTCTCCAGGATATTGATAAAATTCAAATGCGGGCAGCAGGCGGGGCTTCAGCGGGAGGAATTGGCGGTATGAAAACAAAATTAATGGCTGGAAAAAAAATAATTCAATCTGGACAGCTCATGAATATTTCTGCTGGAAAAAATCCGGGGATTATCCGGGAAGTTGTTGCCGGCGCCCGGGTCGGCACATGGTTTGTGCCAATGACTTTGGAGTCCCTTGGAGCAAAAAAAAGATGGCTTCTTCATTACAGGCAATCCATGGGGGAGTTATTTATTGACGAAGGGGCGAGACGTGCCATTATTTCAGCCGGAGCATCTCTTCTTGCCGTAGGAATCAAGAGGTTAAGCGGCGACTTTGAAAAAGGAGACGTTGTCACGATTTGTGATCTAAACGGAGAGGCTCTGGGAATGGGCGCAATGTCTTTAAGCTCTACCCGGATAGCAAATATTATTTCCGACGGAACGGAAAAAAAGGGAATTGAGGCCATTCACCGGGATAATCTTGCCCTGCTGGCCAGTAAATAGTTTACAGGCCAAACCGGCATTTATACTTTTGGAAATAGAAGACAGCAGAAAGGAGAGACCCATGCCATTGATTAAAAATTTATTACTCGTTATTGTAATTATTACGGGACTCTTGTTTGGCATCAGCCTTTTTCTGCCTTCAAAATGGGAGGTAAAAAGATCTGCAATAATTCATGCGAGCGCTGATGCAGTATTTCCGTTTATCAATGATCTGCATCGATGGTCGCAATGGTACCCCTGGACGCGCGATATGGATGTTTCCATGGTCAGTATTTATGAAGGTTCGGAAACCGGCGTCGGATCTATAAAAAAATGGACCGGCAGCGATATAAAAAATGGACGTATTGAAATTGTAAAAAGTCTCCTCAACCGGGAAGTCCATTATGTATTTAAATCGGATCAAAGCAAAATGATTGTTTACGGTTCGCTTGTAATTTCGAAGCCGGAACCGGGTGATGTAAAAATAACATGGACAGACCGGGGTGATACGGGCTGGAGTCTCCTTGCCCGCTTTTCGGCAGGAGGTATTGATGAAGCCATTGGAAAGAAATTTGACGAAGGGTTAAATAAACTGAAAAAAATTGCTGAAGAAACTTCCGTCAGGAAATAGTTCATGAAAAATAACACAGGCGATATTTGGGGCGGATTGGCCTCAATGCTGGTGGCGCTGCCACAGTCCATTGCATTTGGAATTATTGTATATTCAGGGTTGGGCGCAGAATATGTATCTACCGGCGCTCTCGCCGGATCAATCGGAGCCATTGTTATTGGCATCGTTACGCCGCTGCTTGGAGGAACGCCCCGTTTGATTTCTTCGCCCTGCGCTCCTTCTGCTGCTTTTCTGGCAGGTCTTTTAAGCGAATCCTGGCTGAAAAATATTGCCCCCGGAGCGCCGGAAAAAGTAATTGCAATAATAGGCTTAACGGTTTTATTCGCCGGCATCTTTCAAATCATTTTTTCTGTTCTTGGCGGCGGCAAAGTAATCAAGTATATTCCATATCCGGTGGTTACCGGCTACCTCAGCAGCGTCGGAATTATTATTTTTTTAGGTCAGTTTCCAAGACTGACCGGGATAAATTCAGACGCGCCGCTGAAAAATATTGTTTTAAACCCGGGTTCATGGAGCATGCCATCGTTAATCGTAGGCCTTGGAACAATTATGGTAATGTATTTCAGTCCCAGAATTACCAAAAAAATTCCGGCGCCTCTCATTGGTCTTGGGGGCGGCATTGTTATATATTTTCTTCTTTCCATCTTTTATCCCGCCCTTCTTGTTCTCGACGGGAACTCCCTTGTGGTAGGAAGGTTGCAAGGCGATTTTTCCATGAAATATTTCCTGAACCGGATTTCCGGGTTTTCACAAATGGAAATATCCGTGATTAATGAATGTATACTTGCAGGAGCCACGCTTGCTGTGGTCTTGTCAATTGATACTCTCAAGACCTGCGTAATTGTAGACACAATTGGCCATACCCGAAGCAATTCCAACCGCGAACTTTTTGGCCAGGGAGTGGGTAATCTTGCCGCTGCCGGCATTGGAGGCATCGCCGGAGCCGGAACCCTTGGAGCCACGCTCGTAAATTTATCCAGCGGCGCACAAACCCGTTTATCGGGGGCTTTTTCCGGATTATTTTCCCTGTTGACATTCGTTGTTTTATCGCCTTTAATCGCCTGGGTTCCTGTGCCTGCGCTGGCCGGTATTTTAATTCTTGTAGCTATCCGCACAATTGACTGGCAAATTTTAACGATGCTTACCCGAAGAGCGGCTATTTTTGACTTTTTTGTTATAAGCGGGGTTATCATTGTTGCCCTGCGCTTTAGTCTTATGGCCGCTGCTGGAACCGGATTTGCCCTTTCGACCATTTTCTTTTTGCGCGAACAAATTATGGGAACGGTCATTCGCAGAAAAAATTTTGGCAATGCTATATTTTCAAAGCGAAGCCGCCTGTCCCATGAGCAAAAGGTATTGCAAAAAGAAGGTATCCGAACCGTAATTTATGAAATTCAGGGAAATCTGTTTTTTGGAAATACCGATCGTTTTTATTCCACCGTAATCGAAGATATGGCGATTTGCCAGTTTGTCATTATTAACCTCAGAATGGTACAATCTATCGACTCTACGGCGGTTCATATGTTTGATCAGATCGACTCAGCGCTATCTGAGAAAAAAGGAAGACTGATATTAACCGAAGTCCCCCATTCTTTGTCTGGCGGCCAAAGTGTTGAAAAATATTTTCGGGAAGTAGGTCTTGTCAAACCCTCCAGTCATATTTTAATTTTTGATGAATTCTATGATGCAGTGGAGTGGGTGGAGGATTTTATCTTAAGCGAGAAAAACCTGTATCATTCGCACCTTGAAGAATCCATTGATATTTCGGAAATGGAAATTTTTCGATATCTGCCAAGGGAAAAAATTGCCGCCATCAAGACCTGTTTAAAGGAGATGGAATACAAAGAGGGCGAAAAAATATTTCTGAGCGGAGATAGCGGAGATGAATTGTTTTTTATACGAAAAGGACTTGTAAAAATTTTATTGAGAATTACCGAAAGCAAAACCCATCATCTGGCCACCTTTGGTCGCGGCGATTTTTTTGGAGATATGTCATTTGTAGACCCGGAAAGCCGTTCTGCCGATGCCTTTGCAGTAACAAATACCCGTCTTTATGCTCTTTCCAAAAAAAAGTTTAATGTACTGGCTCAAAAAGATCCGGAATTGGGGAAAGTATTTTATGAAAATCTGGCGCGTGTTCTTGCCCAGAGATTTAGAAGCACTCATTTTGAGTTAAGATCGCTGGAATAAAAAAGGCCTCCGAAGAGGCCTCTTTCAAGTGTACATTGGATAAACACCCCCACCGGCTGGCGGGGGCGTGATGTCCAGGACACTACACTATATTAACAAATCAATTCCCAAAAACAGGAATTAATGTGTCAATATAAAATCAGCGATGTCGCCGCGTTGCTCGTCAGTCCACTTTTTAGTGTTTCTGACTTGCCCTTTCATTATAGAAGCTTTTTCAGGAGCTACTATAGGCTCGCCTTCGCCGTTTAAGAACTTCATTATACCAGCTTTTCCAGCGCCTTTTTTATAGGCAGCTGATACCATCTGGTACGAAGGTCCCATTCCCTGAGCCAATTGATCCTTTGTAGGATGGTGGCACGAAGAACAGCCTTTTGATTTGTAAAGTTTTTCGCCAGCTTTTGCGTCAGCAAACAGGGTTCCTGTTGCCGCAAATGTAAGAGAGATTGCAAGTGCAATAATTTTTTTCATGTAATCTCCTTATTAGAAAGCGCCAAAAAAGTTTGGAATAAGAGTAATATCGCCACTTGCAATATTATACCAGCCATCCACCGCAAATCTCATGTTTCTGGTGATTTGGTATTTGATACCAATACCACCGTTGCTGCCTGTACCATTGGCGGTCAGGTCATGTCTGTAACCAAGAGTCACAGCGATAAGATCTGGTAATACTTGAGCATCCACAGCTACTGCAACGCCAGAGGCACTAGTGTCCATATTGTTTGCATAGGTTATAACTATTGCCATTGGCAAACCAAAGTTACCCATTACCTGGGCATCAACTGCCAGATAATTAAATTTTCCACCAGTAATAACCTGAGTATCCGCACCAATAGCATCGGATTGACCCATTTTATAGGTCGCTCCAATGGCCATATCAATACCACCAAAACTTGGAGTGATTGCAGCCCGGAAGTAATTAGCAAAAGAACTTGCAATTTGTGGACCATTTTCTATTCCATTGCTTGAAACAAATGGAGTATAGTTAATAAATCCCATTGGGTGCCACACATAGATTCCTAAACCCGAAGTTGAATCTCCTGCTGGACCGCCCCACTCTGCCAGTTGCTGGGCAGAAGTAAACGCTTTACCTTCGGTTAACCTGATGTTTTCGGCATTGGAAGTACTCAATGTTTCAAATGCATAAGCTGCCCCGATACCACCGCTGGTATAAAAGGGCACAATACCCAATCTTACCGGTCCTAATTCAGGCGCAAAAACAAGTTTAAAGTTTCCAAGGCTTGGACCGTTACCGCTTTCTACCAGAAAACCAATGTTTTTACCAACACGACCTCCAGCAAGAAACGCAATTTCGTCAGGGAACTGTAGCTGGTTTGTGAATGCTGTTTTTGTAATTCCAAGTTCAGTATTCATTTTCATTACCATAGACATATTAAATGTCTTTGGTATTGAAAGTGCTTCACCGTCACCCATCAAGTTGTCTTCGTTTGCCTGTGTATATCCGCCCGCTTTAAATGCCTGTCCAAAGGTATTTAATGTTGGGTATCCAGGAGATGCGTGGCAACTGTTGCAATCCAATCCTGTTTGTCTTGCGAATGCGGGCACGCCTTGTACTGTGCTTGTTAAACCTAACATAGCAACCATACCTAACGACCCTAATACAATTTTAAGCTGATTTCTCATGCTTTCCTCCAATTCTTTTAATTCATTGTGCACATGTTTCCATAGCCCACAACTGGAGCATCATAGTTTTTTTGGCTCATATGTCAAGGGAAAATATGTTATTTTATTGTTAATTTTTCAATAATTTAAAGAAAATTTGAGAAATTATGCCATATTTCGATTAAAAAGTCCAAAATCCTGGTTATGGCGCATAACGATATGACGATTATTCCTTAAAATGAATATATTTTAAACTGCGGATCCGCTGAGAATGCCCTATTTTATCTCTTGGCGGGATTGCATGATGTTTTTTGCAGTTCTTTTGTCATTGCCAGTATCTATTGGATTTACCGTATACTTTTTTTTGAAAACGACTATTTCAACATGTTCTCGGGTTTGGCAACCTTCTACTGGAAGCCCCGGTTTTGGACTTCATTAAAACAAAACCTGAAAAATTGCATGATTCAGGTCGAAGCGGCTTGTGGCCTTTTATCATACTTATCCCACCCTTTGGAATCCCGGGAATACTTTTTTTACTTACAAGGAAAAGTGATTCCGGGGATAACAAATATGAACCAGGCTCCAAAATTTAAGAAAGGTGAAAAGCTCTTCTCCATGAGTACGAACTCTCCCTGTAATCGCCTCACGTTTTGTCGTTAAAGGTATTTGCGATCATTCTATGTGCGTAATGATCCAGTCATGGCTGGTTGCATTTAATACACAGGAACAATATTCACATGTGACGGAAATCGTGTCATGGATTTTGGCGCCGCATGAAGGACATGTATGCGCATACAGGGAACCCTTGCTTTCCTTGAAATGAATATCCCTTTTAATCTGAATCACTTCATTTTTGGATTGAACGTCTTGATTGACACAGGCTTCTATGACATCTCCATTTTTAGATAATCTCACTTTTTGGCAGGAGGATTTAACAAACACTCTGGCAACGTATCTCAAACTGTGCATTCTAAAGGTTAGAAACGGAATTGCAATAAAAGAATAAAAAATCATGTAAAATAAAATCCTGTCAAGAGTAATAACAACAGGTTTTTGCGTTTCTAATTCCATGAAGTTAAATCCAGCCAGTATGATTTCAGAAAATACCGGAAACATTATTTTAGAAATAACAGCATTATCCTTTACAGGAGATCAAATAAAATACATAAAATACAAATATACCTGCCCTCTATAATATGCAATATCATTGCCATAATTACAAACAAAGTCACACAAAATAAAAAATATCTGTTTTTAAAAAATGCTCTTTCGCTGAGAGAAATCGTAGCGTCCAGATGACTGGCAAGAAATGCGGAGACACTTGCATCTTCGTTTGCCATCAAGATTTCATTCTTTTTCAATGTATAAGATCGCATTCGGATTCGGTAAACTGTTTCCGGAAAAACAATATTAATCATCGCAAGTATAATTGAAAAAACAATTTTCGTTGTGGATGTCATTGGTTTGGCAGATCCGCCTCCTCCGGCTCGAGCATGCGTTTCGACAATAATAGAAAATAAAAAGAGGGTAAAAACGCCAGTTAAAATATATTTACGAAAACTTATGCTTCAGGGTCTTATGGATTGATTTAAAGTATATTTCTATTCCGTTGGGTGCAAGTCTGCCCCCACGCAGAGCCATGCTTCGACAAGCTCAGCATTTGGTCTCTGCTTCCCCCTGACATTTTTTTTGAAATATTATATTTTGACCGATTTTCCAATACAAAATTTTTTACAGGTTATCTTTCATCTGAAGAATTCGCCATAGATTCGTAACTTCTCAATAATCAGGTAAGGCTTTGTAAATTGTTCCAGCTTTGATTTTCATCAGGTTTGTCAGGTCGGCTATCAGATGAGCGCCGGAAAGTCTGTCGCGTAAATAATCGTGGAAGGAAATTCCCGGTTTTTTACAGGTCTTTTGAAGGGACATGAATGTATCGCGGGCATTTCTGCCCGATTCGCTTCTGGTTCCTGCCGAAATTTTTCTCTTTTTTGCCTGGTCTCGAATATCCCTTTCGCTAATATTGTTCGTTAGCGGGATTTCAGGCTCTTCAAGTACCAACAATAATTCTTGT
>JAOUFE010000173.1 GCA_029858425.1 Spirochaetia bacterium
AAATGCAGCCTTGTCATTCGCCAGATCGCTTACATCCATTGCCTCCAGTAATTTTTTCATACAGGTATCCACAGATCCTGTATTCAGGATATATCCGTTAAATCCAATAGCCGAAACGGCCCAACCTATAAACTGTTTTGCATTTTCTGAAGCCGCTAAATCATTGAGAACCTCGCTGTTTGCATATCCTTCTTTAAACCTTCCCAGATACATTAAAGAAGCATTGATCGTTCCCCTCGTTAAAATCTTTTCCCATGTTTCGCCAAAACGTTCCTGCAAGGGAAGAGATTTATTCAGCATTTCATACCAGATATCAGGATTGTTTTTATACATTTCGGCAGTCGCGCATCGCTGCAACGATACGGCTTCGGTCATGGGATCGTTCGATTGCCTTGTAAACCTTTCACTCTTCCGAATGCTTTTGTCTGACAAGGAATATAAACCCAGGGATGCATAAATCAGAGATAATGCCGCATAAGATCGCCCTTTATATCGATCAATATTGATTTTATCGGAAATATTTACCTGGGTTAAATTTGCCCAACCAAACTTTTCAATATCAATAAAAAAATAAATCTTGCTGAGGCATTCCATGGTTTCAAACTGCATTTCCAGTTTTTTTGCTTTCTTGCCCGAAGCCTTTAAGGGTAAAAATGGAATCACCGCATATAAAAATCTTTTACTTAGCTGACTCAGTATGCCAAGAATTGCCGAGGCTCTGTTTTTTGGAACTTCTTCTCCAAGAAAATTTAATGCGGTTTCAAGTTCTTTCATTGCCAGATCAGTATCTCCCTGTTCCTGGTAAACCTGGCCTAACCCCATGCGTATCATCGCAAGACGTTTTTTATCTTTAACCATCTCCAATGGCTCCTGAAAGATGTCAATGGCTTCCGCGAAGTGACCGCCTCGACGATAAGCGTGCCCAAGCTCAATTTTTACGTCATATAACAGATCTTGATGTCCGTTGGTTCCATCAAGCAATTGTAAAATATTCCCGTAATGATGAATCGCATCTGAAATGGAATAACTGGATGCTGCATTGCGTGCTGCTGCAAGGCTATACTCTATGGCTTTTTCTTTATTTTTCGCGTGAAAAAAGTGAAATGCCATTTGCTCGATATTTTCCTGCATTTTATCTTCGCCGAGATTTTCAAGATAAGTAGCAAGCCGGTTATGCAAGGTTTCCCGGGTGGCATTCAGAAGGGAATTATAAGCAACATCTCTGATCAATACATGTTTAAAAATATATACCAGCGGACTGGAGGTTTCCAGCATGGTAAAATCATTGGCTTCCAGGGCAGCTAAATAAGAAGGAAGCGATACTTCCATTTCTCTTGGCGCAATCTCCAATAGAAGAGCGTAAGCAAACAACCTTCCAATCACCGAGGCATTTTTTAACACAAGTTTTTCGGGTTCACCCAGACGGTCAATTCGTGAAAGCAAAACTCCCTGAAGAGAATCTGGAATTTCGAACTCCTTATTTTCTCCCGAAATCGTATACTTGCCATCATCTCCCTTGACTAAAATTCCTTGTTCCCGCAATGAATAAACAATAGACTCCAAAAAAAACGGATTGCCATGAGCCCGGTTTAATATCTCCTTTTCCAGTCTATCTGATTCTCTGTCGCGGTTCGTTAGGTTCATCCTGATTTTGAGATATTCCTGGGCATCTTCCTCTGCAAATTCTTCAAGCAAAAGGCCTCTGTAGGATTCCACAGAATCCATGCGATAAATGGCGCCTTCTGGCCGCGACACCAAAAGAATCATTAAACCAGTTATTTTTCTGGAAAGAATATGACGAATTAGATTTTCGGAACCCTCATCAGCCCAGTGATAGTCTTCAAAAAGCAAAAGTATTTTTTTCTGCCTTGTTTTCTGCAAAATAATCTTTTCTATAAATTCAAATATCTGTTCGCTCTTCTTTTTGGGTTCGATGTTTCGCGTATAATCGCTCTCCTCGACAGAACCTCCCATAATCCTGAAGAAAACTATCGCCCAGCCTTTAATTGCGATATCCGATTCTGGAGTATCGAGGGATATCAAAACGGCCTCAATTTGCCAGAGAGCCATTTCGGTGGTCAATTCCTCCTGCAACTGAAAAATCCTGGACAAGATCGATTTCCATGGGAAATATGGGCTGAATTTTTCATAAGAATAGCATATACCTGTATAGATTTCAAATCCGGACTCTTTGGCGCTTTGTAGAAAATCAAATACCAGACGCGACTTGCCCACACCGGCATCGCCAATGATCCCTGCAGCAATTCCGCTTTTTTCGACTTCTTCCTGACAGGTTTTCAGCCAGGACATTTCTTTTTTTCGACCAATTAAAGCACTTTGATCCGCCTTTTCTTTTTGCGATTTTTTTTCGCCGGTAACCTTGAAAACGTTGATAGCCTCGCGCATACCCTTTAGCTGCACTCCCTGGCTTTCTTCAAGGATAAATGTGTCAGACAGTAATCTTGCTGTTTTCTGATCCAGGGCTGCAGATTCGCTTGAGGAATACTGCATTAATCGCGAGGCAAGGTTTACAGATTCCCCAAGCACAGAATATCCTTTGCGTACCTGCGATCCAACATCCCCGCAATACAACGGACCGGTGGCAATTCCAACATGCATGGCTTGCAGAAATGAAAACTGTTTTGCAGATTCTAACAGTCGCATGGAAAATCGGGCCGCAATCATTTCTTTTTTCTCCAGAGCAACTGGAGCGCCAAATAAAACCAGAAATACGGATCCTTTATCAGAAAAATCTGACTGGATTAAATTTCCTCCATAGGTATTGCATAAAGTCTGTATGTGTTTATAAATATCATTGAGCAATCCAATGGCTTTGGGATCTCCTGAAAGATCCATTCCTTTTAACTGGATAAAAACGCTGGTTACATCGCGAAATTCGCCAATAAACCCCAAATGAGATGTATTGATTTTTTCAACGAGAACCGGCGGCAAGAAGCGGGAACATTTTTTTATAAATACAGCTTCCTTCTCTGCAACGTGGCAAGATTCGGCGAGGTTTGTTTCTACCTCTCTATTTAATTTTTTTAGACGAGGTAAACTGACATCGTCCGTGATATCGGCATCATCTTTCAATGCAAGGGCCACTTCAGGAGTAATAACTATTTCACCGGCATTGGCTGATCCTTCAGCCTGAACTACGCGGTCAATTGTAGATCCGACAATGGCAATTTGAAAATGTAAAGAATCATCCCCCAATAATATCTGCTGGTACTCTCCATACGAAAGTGCATATTTTGCAGCAAACTTGTGGTCTTTATATTGAATATCTGATTTTTCGAGAACATCTTTCATTTCCAGAGCGCATGCGGCCATGGTAAAGATGGTTTCAAGTTTGCCGATTTCTTTTTCTTCAAAAGCAGCAATGGCGGAATCCCCTGCAAACTGATAAATGTCCCCACCATATCGATGAATGATATCAATCATCAGGTCATAATATTGAGTCATAATTTCATGTAGTTTTTCGGCTCCACGAGGACCTGATTCGGCGAGTAATACTGTCAGGCTTGTAAATTTTACAAGATCAAAAAACAATATTCCGCCGCGCAGTTTTTCATTGCGATGAAGACGGTTTTTGTTGTCTGCAAGAAGTTTTGTTATTCTTTCCGGAATGTAATATTGAATGCTGTTTTTATAATCTTTGTCCATTTGCCACCAACACTATACAATTCATGTTTTTCTAAAATCACGCCTCATTCAAAAGCTTTTTTTAAATCCAGGCTTTTCCCCCATGCTTGCATATTTAGCTACCTTTACAAGAATAAAACATATCCTGGTTCACAAGAGCCCAAGCTCTCACAAAGTCCTAACAAAACAGCGATTCTCGGTGAATATTTTTATAGCTGGATAAACTTAATTTCGCTGGTACAGGAATTGGCTTTTTTTACTTATTTCACGGCAAAATATGCTTATCAGGCATCGTTGAATTCAAAAAACAGCGGTATTTTGGGTTTTATCAGGTTAAAAAACAAGAGTTCAATTATCAGGGCATAGC
>JAOUFE010000174.1 GCA_029858425.1 Spirochaetia bacterium
TGAGACTGAAGTTAAACTGGAAATTCAAGATCGAGTACGTTCAGGCATAATTAATTTGGTATGGTCGTACATTCTGGATTTTGAAAATTCTCAAAATCCCTATGTAGAACGGAGTAAAGAAATTATTGAATGGAAAAAAATAGCAGTGGAAAACATTATTGAAAACGAATCAGTTTTAATTAGAATGCGAGGCTATGAAAAGCTTGGTATTAAATCCAAGGATGCATTGCATATTTCTAGTGCCGTACAAGCAAATTGTAGTTACTTTATTACAGTTGATAAGGGTATACTAAATAAAAGGAATTTGGTGCAAAATATTAAAATCTGTAATCCCATTGAATTCATTGAGGAGCAAGAATAAATATGAAAATGACGGATACTGAAATAAAAATAAGAGGGATGAAAACTTTATCAAAGGATCTTGGCTTGGTTGAAGCCGAGCGTTTTATTTCTCTTATTCAAAGAGATCGTTTTGATTATACGAAATGGCAGCAAAATTTATTCGAAAATATGACTGGTGATGAAATCAGCAAACAAGCGATGGATTATATTCAGAAAACAGGTAAATAATTTCCGTCTTCGCCTTCCTTGGCTGCGACGGAGAAAGGGCACGGAAATTTTAATATAAATTGCAAGAGGCGCGGTTCATCAGATAACAGCGCATAACAGGTTCGCCGCCTTCGGCGGCTCCGGTCTCACAATTCTACTTTCTAAAATATGGATTTACAGTAAAGGACAATTATCTTCTATTGTATTCTTGTGATTGGGGTGCGCCGCAGTTTTGTGGGTACTTAACAAATGATTATATAACAAGAGAGATAAATATTTTAGTTGTATATACACGAGACATTTGCATGTATTCCTAAAATTATTTAGGAGAATAAAAATGTCAAAATTAAATGAGATAATTGAATCAAAAATTCAGGAATTGCGGGAATATTCGAATAAACCAGGATTCGATCTATATGACTTTGAAGAGAAAATTTTTCAGGAATTCAAAGAAATCCAGAGACAAACCCTCGAGACACTGACAAACGAAAGGGACGAGTTGCAAAAAAAACGATAAAATATGCCCCTGTTGCAAATCAAAATTAACTTTGAAGGAATACCGTTCCAAGGGTATCCTGACTCGATATGGGCAAACAAATCTGAACCAACCTTACTTTCAATGCAAGCGCTGTAAGACCCATAAGTACTTCGCCAATCTTTCGACAAGGCCATCCTATGCTCGATTATCGCCAAAATTTACGGAGATGATCAGTCTGGAAGGCAAGGATGTCCCCTTTCAAATTGCTTCCGATAAAATAAAACGAATATTTGGTGTCGCCATTTCCGAAGATACGATACGACGAGCGACTGAAACCATAGGCGCTGTGCAGTTTAACAAACAGGTAGAGGAAATAAAGGCAAAAGAGTACATAAAAGCCGAAAATCTGGAAGATTCAGATCGCGTTTACGTCGAGATTGATGCCTCAATGCTAAATACAACAACGGATGGCTGGAAAGAGTATAAATTAGCCCTCCATTTTAATCAGAAAGATATTGATAATCGTTCTGATAATCAGCGTTCAACCTTAATAAAGAAAAATCTCGTAGGGGCTCTCGCCCTTGGCCATGATGACCTAACGCATCGCCTGAAAAGATCAATGCTTGAAAGTGGAGCATTAAACGCGAGAGAGATTATCTTGATTTCTGACGGCGCTGAGTGGATCGAAACTGTCTTTCAATCCATAGCTCCTGGCGCCACGATGGTTTTGGACTGGTATCATGCATCCGAACATCTTTGGGAATGCGCCCAGCAGTTGTATAAAGACGATAGACTAGCCAAAGCCTGGGTAAGTTTTTACAAGCATCTCCTTATGAATGGATGTGTTGATTATATGCTCCAGAGACTTTCCGAAAATGCCAGTACCGCAAAAAATCAAACCCCCTTAAGGAATCTTTATTCCTACTTTTACCAACGCAGAAACAGAATACGGTATGATCTTTTTTTAAAAAATGGATATTTTATTGGAAGCGGCGCAATAGAAAGCGCCCATAAATACTCTGTGCAGTGTCGTTTAAAGCAGGCTGGTATGAAATGGAGAATTGACAATGCCAATGGCGTTGCCCAACTCCGAAACATGTACATTTCCGCTCTATGGGACAAGATTTGGCAGGCCGCTGCATAATCACAAAACTGCGGCGCACCCGTTTAAAATCCCTATACCATTGGATGATGTTTGTTATAATAAAGTAGCAATCATCGAAAGATCGCTTAGGTGCGTGTAAGAAGAATATGAATTTGATCCCCAATTGAAGAATAATATGCATATTGATGCGCTTATACTCAATGTTGAACGAGCATGCCAGGCGTCAATAGATCTGGGCATTCATCTTATTGCAATCCATCATTTTGGTATTCCGCAAAATAGAGGAGATTATTATATTCTATTGATCAGGTTATATAAATAAATGAATTCCTTTTGTATAAATTGCCATACTTTGTTTTCTCAAAATATTCAAAAATGGTCATTAAACGATCGTAGAAAAGGCCTTCCAGGAAGCTGGAATTTGATCGAATGCGGCCATTGCGGGGTAATTTCCATGGCGCCTATACCGACAGAAGCACAATTATCAAGATATTACGCAGAATATTCCAATGCTGAAAGTATTGACCTATCTGTTAGCGTCGGTTCCCGGTATCCTCGATTACGTAAATTGTTTCATTTCATAAGCGGAGATGTTGATCCGCGAGATTTTATTAAAGTTCCGATCGGGGCAAGAGTACTCGACTATGGATGTGGTCTTGCGGGATATCTAAACGATTTTCATAATCGCGGTATTCGCATATCTGGCGCAGAAGTTTCCGGTGAAATCGTAAAAATATGTCAAAACAAAGGTCTGGATGTTCATGAAATAAAAAGTTTTTCCAGGATACCATTTAAGGACAATGAGTTTGATATTGTCTATCTGATGCAGGTATTCGAACACCTGCGCGATCCGCACATTTTCATGGAAGAGCTTTTTAGAATTATGAAGACCGGCGGGTGCTTATATCTTGCACTGCCAAATTCTTCAAGCATCTGGCGAAAAGTATTTAAAAAAAACTGGGTAAGCGGTTGGTTTGCTCCGTTTCATTTATTTCATTTTAATAAAAAATCCTTATCAACGCTTGCCGTTCAACATGGGTTTGATGTTGTAAAATCATGGAGTCAAACGCCGGAATCCTGGTTCAGATTGAATTTGAAGGCCTTGCTGTATCCAGAAGAAAACCAACTGGATTCATATCGAAGTTTTTTTGATAGCCGGATTATTCGATATTTGGTAATGTTATTGCTTAGAATTATTGATGTTTTGGTAACTGAAAGAGATTGTCTGGTAATCCATCTGAAAAAGAAGAATTAAAATGACTACAATAAAAATCCATTAAGGCGCAAATATTGAAAAATATAAAAAAAAGACAATTGCCAAAAATCTCGATTATTACTCCAAGCTATAATCAGGCGGAATTTCTTGAACGAACTATTTTATCCGTATTAAATCAGAATTACCCTGACCTTGAATATATAATAATCGATGGAGGCTCTTCAGATGGCAGTGTCGATATTATCCGGAAATATGAAGACAAGATCGCCTATTGGGTGAGTGAGCCTGACCGGGGTCAAACCAATGCGATTAACAAGGGGCTTCGACGAGCCAGTGGCGATTGGGTAACGTGGCAAAATTCTGATGATATATTTTATCCGGGTGTTTTTTGGGATTTGGCAAAATCTGTAGCCCGGTATCCGAAAGTTGATTTAATTATTGGAAATGTAATGTTAATAGATTCGTTTGACAGGGAACTCCGCTATATTCAATACGTAAATCCAAACCATGGCGCACTTCTGGCAGAGGGGATGTTAATGACAAATCAATCTGCCTTTTGGAAGCGAAGCGTACATGAGGAAATCGGTTGGCTAAATGAATCTTTACATTTCGGGTTCGATTATGAATGGTTTTTAAGACTAACAAAAAATCATCGAGGTATTC
>JAOUFE010000175.1 GCA_029858425.1 Spirochaetia bacterium
GTTTGCGCATAACTGACGTTTTTAGATGGTCTGAATCAGCAAGGCGAGCACATACAAAGCTCCAAGCTTTGTGCGAGTCCTTGCGGTTAAATGAAGACCATCTAAAAATGTGGTCAAGCGCCAAAAGCGCTTGACCCGAGCCGCGTACGCGGCGTAGCTGTTGATGCGCTGTTGTGCGATGGAAAGAGCGCCTCTTTGGCATTTCTTCTTTTAATCCCGCCCCCTTAACACTGCCGAAAACATGGAGGTTGAAGGCAGTTAGGAATGTCTCATCATAAGAATTCTAGGTAAAAGACTGATATTGCTTTTATTATTGAATGTCTGGAACCTTGAAATTGTTAAATTCTATTATTTCCCTCAAGCTCCAACAAATATTTTTTACGTAATAGACCGCCACCGTATCCGGTCAAGAGACCATTTTTTCCAATAACACGATGACAGGGAATAATAATTGAAATTCGATTATCCCCATTTGCTCTTGCTACAGCCCGAATTGCTTTAGGTTTGCCCATGACCATAGCCTGTTTCTCATAGCTCCAGGTTTTTCCATAAGGTATTTTTTGCAAAGTCTGCCAGACTGAAATCTGGAAATCTGTTCCGGGAAATACCAAAGGAATATCAAACTGTTTTCTCTTACCCGCAAAATATTCATCTAACTGTTTATTTAGTATCACAAAATACTTATTTTCCCCTGGGATAATTTGTGCATGTAAAAGTTTCCTTAAGCGATTCATCTGTGTTTCAAGCATTCGCCGATCTGTAAACTCTAAAAGGCAAAGGCCGTCTTCTGTCGCCCCGGCAAACATGGGACCTAATGGCGTTAAAATTCTCGTCACGGAAATAATCATTCCCTTTCTGCTGGCCGATGGTGACATTGCAGTTTTTTTCTTGAAGGCATCAGTAAAACCAGAGAGCGATTCAAATCCACTGTCAAAAGCGGAATCGATAATTCTATCATTTTGTTTTATTTGACCAAAGGCTTTATTAATACGCAAAGAACGCAAATAACCCTGAAAGGTTATTCCATGATATTTTTTAAACCATCTGCGCACTCTGGCAGGTTCCAGTAATTTATTTCTTAAATCATTATCCGTATATTTGAGGGATGGATTCTCGTTGATTTCTTTTAAAAGAGGTGTTAACCAATCAGGAGTTTCTCCATACAATGAAATCGGATGGCATATTTTACATGGTCTATATCCAAAACTAAGAGCTTCTTTGGCCGTGGCAAAAAACTCAACATTTTCAATTTTCGGTTTTCTTGCGGTACATGTTGGTCGACAGAAAATTCCGGTTGTTTTTACCCCCACAAAAAATATACCCTCAAAAGAGCTGTCTTTATTCACAAGCGCTTTATACATTAACTGAATACTCGGTAATTGATGGCTTTGCATTTGATTATATATTTTTCCGAATATTTTTTAAATTCAGTTCAGGCGTAGGTAAATCAAAAAGCAGGGAAATATTTCCATTATTTGAAATTGAATTTACCATTAAGTTCAAATGTCCCATAGAAGCTTTCCATGCCGCACTACCGAGACTTAGACGAGTAACGCCGAGTGATTTCAATTTTATATTATCAGGCAAATTTTGGCTTGCCATAATATTTATCGGTGCATTAATTTTTCCAGAAAATATTTCTATGTCTTTTATATTTTTCATGCCGGGAACAAAAATACAATCAGCTCCAGCAGTAATATAAGCATTTCCACGCTTTATAGATTCGGCAAGAGGATCATTACAATTAGATATAAATCCATCAGTTCTGGCATTAATAAATAAATTCTGCTTTTTTTCCATAAGCATTTTTTTAATAGATTTAATAATGTCACATTGCTGTTCTATGAAATGCAATGAGTTTGAATTAATTTTTCCCTTTTTAATGGAATCCTCTATGTTTATTCCGACAGCGCCTGCATTAGCAATTATTTCTACATTTTGCAAAATATCCTCAATATTCTCGCTATACCCGGATTCAATATCTACGGTTACCGGTATAGATACACTCTTAATAATTGGTTTAACCATGGAAAACATTTCCTGAAATGTCAGTACTTCTCCATCGGAATACCCTGACGACGCTGCAATACCCCAACTGGTCGTACCGATGGCTTTAAAACCAGCCTTCTCATAAAGTAAAGCACTCGCAACATCCCATGCAGTAGGCAAAATAAAAAAATTTCCTTTCTTGTGCATCTCACTAAATACAAATTTCATATTTTCTTCCATTTTATTCCTCACTTGATTTTATTTTTTAGCACAATATTTTTAATCTTGCAACCGGAAACTGAACAACCAATTTATTTTTTTAAATCTGATTTACTAATGCAAGTTTATTCCCGAACCGCAAGGATGCGGTTCGGTACAGGGGCGGGATTGAATCATCTTCAATAGGTGATAAAACTTTAAACGATCTTGGCGCTCTTTCTTCCCGCACAACGTTCCGGCATACAAAGAAGTTTTTCAAGGCGAAGGCCTGTTTGGTGAGCGCAAAAAACAAACTTCAAGTTTGGCGCGAATCCAAGCAGAAAAGCCGGAGCCTTGAAAAATTTGGTTGAGCAATCACTACCATACTTTCTCAGGAAAAATCTGCATAAGCAAAAATCGTTTTTCGCAGAAATAAAACAATTGCGAAACCCGAGCCGCCGAACGGCGGCGCAGCTTGTATGCCGTGTTGTGCGATGGAAAGAGCGCCTCTTTTGTATTTTTTCTCTTAATCCCGCCCCTCTTTACACCGCCGAAAATCAGGGATGTTGGAGGCGGTTACGAATATCTCATTATAAAGATTTTCTATAATTTATCAGATGTTTTTTCTAACTGTTTGTAGATAATTAGATGCAGGTGAATCATTTTAATTGTACTTTTTTAGGTTTTTGAAACCATCTCATTTGATATAAATTAGGTTCCAATAATAGGTTATATGAAAATATATACTTGACGAAGTATACAATGATTGTATACAGTATAATTATGAAAACAAGTACAGTAAATATTGCTTTTAAAGATGATTTGTTAAAAGATATTGATGATGTGGCAAAAAAAGAATCACGTTCCAGGTCTGAGCTAATACGAGAAGCAGCGAGAATGTATATCGAAAAAAAAAGAAATTGGGAAACCATTTTTAAGTTTGGGCAAGCACATGCAAAAAAAATAGGTCTTACCGAAAAAGATATTGAAAATGAAATAAAAAATTATCGCCAAGGTAAAAATTTATAGTGAATAAAATTGTTATAGATACTAATGTACTCATCTCTGCTATTTTGTTTTCTGGAATTCCTAATCAGGTACTGCAAGAAGTAATCAGTGAGCGGTATCATTTATACTTATCTCATGATATTTTAAATGAGTTTTTACATGTACTTTCCAGATCAAAATTCAAATTATTGGAACCGCAAATTAAACAATTTTATGAGGAAATAATACATATTACGAATATTGTTTATCCTATGCAAAAGTTATTGATTGTAAAGGAGGATCCAAGCGACAATATGTTATTTGAATGTGCCATTGAAGCAAATGCAAATTTCATTGTCTCTGGTAATAAACATGTTTTAAATGTAAAAAAATATAAAAATATAGAAGTAATTACCCCAAGAAATTTTATTCAAATTTGTAATAATTTATAATCTTTCGGCAAAATGATGCAATATTCCGTTTCAGTGCTATACTCATAAAATGTTAAATTTCTTTATCTTATTTTCATTTCAAGATTCATTCCCGAACCGCAGGGATGCGGTTTGGTACAGAGGCGGGATTGAATTATATTCAATAGGTGGGAAATCTTTAAACGATCTTGGCGCTCTTTCTTTCCGCACAACGTTTCCGGCATACAATGAAGTTTTTCAAGGCGGAGGCCTGCCCGATGGCTGCAAATAAAACGTCGATAGACGGCAGCCAATCGGGCAGATCAGCCGGAGCCTTGAAAAATTTGGTTGAGCAATCACTACCCTACTTTAGCCGTATAATCAACTTATGGATAACTCGTTTTTACCCAGAAAAAGCCCA
>JAOUFE010000176.1 GCA_029858425.1 Spirochaetia bacterium
GTTTTGAAGCGAATGGCGGGTTTCTGGCGCATCCACGCTCGGCAGACCCGTGGCCCTCATGGCCTTTCGGGCTGCCTTTCGCACATCGTGTGCTCGGCAGTCCCGTGGCCCTCATGGCCTTTCGGGATTTTACACTTTTTGAATGGCGTTACTCGCAATGAATCCCAAACAAAATACCGAATTTACCCAATTATCAATGAAGATTTATTTACACCATGTACAAATCTGATTTTCATACCAAAATGAAGTTAGGCCAGCTTCCGGGAAAAACAAAAGTTTTATTTTTTGCGATCTTGATATCAATGCCCGTATCTATTGCTTATTCCGTTTTCTACTATCTTGAAAAAAATTTCCTCAAAATGGGCGCAAGTTCAATGACCCTTCTTTTGGAAATCCCGATATTATACTATCTTGTTACCAGACCCGAAAAGTATGCGCTAAAACATATGATTGCGCTACTGGTAGCCATTGGTCCGATTCACTCGATGTTTAATCAACTTGATAAACCCGGGTTGTTAATCTGGGTAGTCCCTTACCCATTGTATCTTTTTGTCGCCACAGGGTTTCGAACTGGAATGATCTGGAATATTTGTATTTACATAATACTTATCTATGGCTATTTTTTTCATCCGTTGTACGAACAGTTGCCCGACATCAGCGCATCCATGATGATTGATTTCGCGCTGGCAAATTTGTTTGTTTTTCTCATATCCGGTTACTTTGCATTCCGCATTGAAAAAGATGCGGAAGAAATGGCCGACCGAAGTCACAAGCTAAACAAGTCGCTGCAACTGATCGACCAGGATTTGAAATTTGCGCGGGTTATACAACAAAACGTGATTCTGAAACAGGCAAAGCAGTTTCCAGGAATACATATTGCCTCCGCCTACCAACCCTACTCCCATGTTAGCGGCGATTTTTTTGACATTGCAGAAATTCGGCCAGGATTGATCCGGTTTTTTATCGCTGATGTTACCGGTCATGGCCTTCAGGCTGCCCTTGTGACCATGACGCTCAAAAGTGAATACGACTTTTTTAAGGAAAAATATCTTGCTACAGACAAGCTTTTGGAAAACCTGAATCATTCTTTTTGCGATAAATTTCACGATACGCATATTTTTGCCACAGCCTTTCTGGTTGATCTCGACCTGAAAAACCATTCGCTGGAATATACATCTGCGGGGCATCCGACACAATTTCTTCTGGGGAATTCCAATAATGATCAAATCGAAAGTCTGTCCAACCGTGGAAAACCCCTGGGTATTGCGTCCGGGAATATTTACGAATCTAGCCGCATACCCATATCTGCCAGCATGAGACTCTACCTTTTTACCGACGGGCTTACCGAAACTCACAACGAATTGAAGCAGGAATTTGGCGAAGATCGTCTGATTCAGGAAATACTGAAAACCAGGAGTCTTGATGTAAAAAAGCAAGTTGCAAATCTCATGCAATCGGCCAGGGAGTTTTCCCACCATAACGAAGTTTCCGATGATGTGGCATGTATTATCGCTGAAATTGAAACGCGCAGTTAAATACCAACAATGTAATATATTGTCACTTCTCAGTCGCCAGTTTCATCATTTTCAAGGTACTTCCATGATTTGCCGTCAATGAGCAATTCATTAACGACCGCCGAGCCGTTTTTCATTACCGATATTACAATCTCGCCCCGACCTTTTCGTATTGCCTTTTCCAGTTTAAGACCTTCTTCTTCGGGAATAAAAAACTTTTCCAGATTCTCTGCGCGAAACTCATTTCTGTCGCAATAACCGGTGATAATAGCCTCACAAGACTTATCATTTTCCCTGTCAAAATCAAGACGTGTAATATAGTCCTTGCTATTTTTATCCGATTTGTAGAGGCATGCATATACCTTGTCATCGTAATCATCCAAAACCCCGGGTTCAGAAGTATCAAGAATCTCGCCATATTGCAGGGAACAAAATTCCGGATTTTCATACTTATACTGGATTCTGTAGGTTAGATAATGACCTGAAAGAAGATCCCGGGGGTCAAATGCGACAACAGGTAAAATAATTTTTTTCCCAATCATCACGTTAGCGGCTTTCCAGGCGGTAATTGCGAATAAAACCAAAACAGGGAACGCAAGCGAAAAGACTAGTTTACCTCGATGCATTAAAAAATTCTCCTATTTTATTTTCCAGATTTTTTCCGAATTTCATCCACAAAAATATTCCCGAGATGATAATCATTCCCGAAATTATTAATCCAAGTCCGGTATACGCCAGCGAACCAACAACCTGAAAATAGATGATTAAAGCCCTCAAGGCGGTTAACCTTAACATAATATTAAACATTCGTTTCATATTCAAGCTGGAAAAAAACCAGCTTAAAAGCAACAAGGTAGGTATCGAACAAATAAATCCAAGCGCCTTGTTGATTTCCGGATATTTATTCCCGTCAACAAATATACTAATGGAAAAAAAATATACTAGCGTAGTTAACGCCAAAACTATTTTATATTTAAGGGAAATTGATTTATTAAATCCGGTTGTAGCGAGTGCTGTGATTATCATAGATAACAATACAATATAAAAATAAATTGCATGGTCATCGCTAAACCTTATAAAATGAGCACCATTTATTGAATGAATAAAATCATAATACGCAATTTCAATAAAGTAGAGAATCGCTGCCCAGAAAAAAAAATGTGAAGAAAGCTGTCTTGTATAGGAAGACACAAAAAACAGGTTACCCAAAATTCCGCAAATAAACGGAAAAGCAGTCATCATTGCCAAAATAACCATCTTCATTTGCTTGTTTTGATAATTTAATTCCGCATAGGTTATATATAAGAAAAGAGAAATACTCAGCAGGAAAAAAAAAGTCCATATTCCGGGCATAAATTTCTTGTAGGTTAACAATGTTACCGGTAACATCGTAAAACTCAGCAAAAAGAGCGCCTGGAATATTTCGCCACCCGAATGATATACCTGCGAAATCAAACCAATTGACGCCAGATATAAAAAGAAAAACAAAGCGACTAGCCCGTCAAATACCAGGGGATTATTCTTGGTATGGATACGATAAATTGCATAGACAATCAGCAAAAGAATAATAAAATCCATGGCTATTTTCACAAAACCGGGAATATGCTTCCAGTTTGCCGCAACTATGGATACAACTCCGAGCGATAAAACAAAAATACCAAGCATAATGAACCCATAAAGTACCCATGGTTTTTTTTCTCTGCCAGCTTCATATTCAAGAATATTTTGGCCGGTTTTTTGAGTAATGACTCCTGCCTGTATCCATTCTTCAATTCGCGATGTTATTTTCGCCATAATTCCTCGTCTACATTATATTCAACAAAATTGTTCATAAGTAACTTCCTGATCCGTTAAATTCAATCATAGCGACTAATCACACATAGAATTGTTTTTGCAAAAATAAATGAACCCGATCCAGGATAAAGGAGGCATTAATAATGACAAGTCAATTTTATTGTATTTTATGTACAAACGAAAAACAAATTAAATGGATTAAATATAACAAAAAACCCGGTCGTCATATAAATGACGCCGGGTTCGTTGCAAAGAATCGATGAATAATAACAAGCGCCCGCCGGCGACCTACTCTCCCAGAGAGCGAACCCTCAAGTACCATTGGCGATGCAAGGCTTAACTTCCGTGTTCGGGATGGGAACGGGTGGATCCCCTGCTCCATAGCCGGCAGACATAACTTCCATTTTTCAAAATGGAGAAAACTTTTCGCGGTGTTCAAAGCCGCATTACACAACATTGCTGTTGGATAACCAGAACATAATATGGTCAAGTCTCACGACCGATTAGTATTGCTCGGCTGAACGTGTTACCACGCTTACACCTGCAACCTATCAACCTGGTAATCTCCCAGGGGTCTACAGTCCGGGCGAACCCGGAAGAGAAATCTTATCTTGAGGCAGGCTTCCCGCTTAGATGCTTTCAGCGGTTATCCCTTCCAAACATAGCTACCCGGCTATGCCGCTGGCGCGACAACCG
>JAOUFE010000050.1 GCA_029858425.1 Spirochaetia bacterium
CAAACTCGCGCAGGTAAATTGCAGAAAGGTTCGCTTTTCCCCGAAATTTTCATCCCACAATGGAGAATTTCTGTAAATTTTATACTCAATGACATAAAATCAAATTGGGACGCGGGTTTTACCTGCGCGAGTTTGGGAGCATTGGTTTCATATATATATTGAATTTCATACCCGAAACAGTTTCAATCAGATTGACGACCTGCATATCTGTGCTGATATGACCATGAAAATTGATTTTTCAGTTTTCAGTTAAATACCTGGAAGTAAGGTGAAAATCCTTCGCTGCCCCGCAGCCGTATCGGATACGAAAGTCCACTAAGCCACTATATGCTATGCGCAAATGGGAAGGCGGACAAGTAGGTTAAGTCCGGAGCCGGAATACAAATTTAACTTTTCTCGAGGGAGGAATATGAATCGATATATATTATTTATGGCAACGTGTCTGTTTTTATTTTCAGACAATTTATTTGCCATGCACATTTCTGAAGGAATACTTCCGTATAACTGGGCGGCGTTTTGGTTTGCTGCGGCGCTGCCGTTTATTGCCTTTGGATTGTACAGATTAAAGAAAATTTCACGTCAGGATATGTCCATAAAGCCGCTTGTTGGTCTGTTGGCGGCAATGGTGTTTATCATTTCGTGCCTGCCCGTCCCGGTTCCTGTGGCCGGATCGTGTTCGCATCCTTGCGGTACAGGACTATCGGGAATCCTTATTGGACCAGTTCTGAGTATTTTGGTGTCTGCAGCAGCCCTTTTGATTCAGGCATTGTTTCTGGCACATGGGGGGCTGAGTACATGGGGAGCCAATGTGTTTTCCATGGGCGTTGCCGGTTCTTTTTGTGGCTATCTGACTTTTAAATTTCTGCGAGGCATAAATATTTCTGTTGCGGCTGCCGGGTTTTTTGCCGGATTGTTTGCCGACTGGGCAACTTACTTTACAACCTCTGTCGAGCTTGCATCGGGTATTGGTCAAAAAGGCGAATTTCTGTCGCTGCTGCAAAAAATTGTTATTGCTTTTATTCCAACGCAGTTGCCGCTGGGGATTGTTGAGGGCGCTATTACTGCCGGAATGATTTTGCTGCTGCAAAAAAGACGGCCCGATTTACTGGCGAAACTGCATGTTATAAAGCCGTTAGCAGGAATAATATGAAGAGTTTTATTTTACCTGGGGCATGTTTAATAACTTTGCTTGTTGCGGTTATGAGACCAGCAGCGGTATTTACAAAGGACAATAGCGCGCATTGGGAAGGCGTCGATAAAAGTGTTATTGAAAAAGTTGCACAGGAACATGGAAGAAATACGCACGCTCCATTTATTAATACCGGTCAGGGGGATCTTTTGCTTTTTGTCTTTTTATTAGCGGGCGCATCCGGCGGATTTATGGCGGGTTATTACTGGCATATGTTGATCTCTGAAAAGCAAAAAAACAAATCCAGCCTGGCCAAACCGACCAGGTCAGAACGGTAGAAATCGATGCATATTTTTGCCGAAAATTTTCATCAAAAAAATATTGTTAGCGGTAATATTCTTTTTAAATCAGATGCGCGGCTAAAAATTTTTACGGCAGCCGCCGCACTCGCCATGAACCTAAGCTCTCCTGGAATTATTTTTCCCTTTATAATCATTTGCATTTGCCTGATGTTTATCATTTATTTAAAGATCCCTTTAAAAATCTTTATCTTAAGATTTTCGGAACCCGTATTTATTGCCCTGGTTTTGTTTGTTTTGAAAACATTTTTTTCAGGCGGCGAAACAATTTCTTTTGTCCATATTGGCGCAATTAATATTGAGGTCTCCAGAAATGGACTTGCAGAAGGTCTCCGGCTGGCGTCCAGAATAATAAGCTCTGTTGCCATCGTTGCCTTGCTTGGTTTTTCCACACCCTTTGCGCAATTTGCAGCAGCTCTTGCCTGGTTTAAAGTGCCCGCAGTTTTTCTGGAGATCTGCCTGATTGCCTACAGATATATTTTTGTTCTTGTTGAGGAGGCGGCGACAATTTATGAAGCTCAGAAAATACGGCTTGGATACAGCGGTTTATTGCGCGGGCTAAAATCACTTGGAACTCTGACAGGAGCATTGACCATCAAGGTTTTCGATCACAGCCAGAAAATTACCACGTCCATGATTCAAAGAGGTTACGATGGTTCCATTCCTTTACTGAAAAATCATCCTGTAAAACTTCGCGAAATATTTATTTCGTTCTCATTTCTTGGCATCCTTGGAGCAGTATGGACGTTGTAAACAGACTGGATGTAAATATTGAGCAGTTTACATACGATGATGGAACCTGCGCCCTGAAACAAATTATCCTGAAACTTGAATCCGGAGAATTTGCCGGAATTCTGGGAGCCAATGGATCCGGGAAAACCACTCTCTTGAAAGTTATGGATGGATTGGTAAAACAATTTCACGGGGTGGTTTTACTTGACGGAAAAGACATAAAAAAACTAACTCCAAAGGAAATATTTCATAAAGTTGGACTTGTATTTCAGAATCCCGATGATCAACTTTTTGGCGCAAATGTATTTGAAGATGTAGCCTTTGGTCCGCGAAATATGGGATTTAAAGAACATGAAGTATTATTGCGGGTCAACGAGGCGCTGGCCGAAGTGGACATGGCGGAATCCGGAAATCGACCCATCCACTATTTAAGCTATGGTCAAAAAAAGCGAATTTGCATTGCCGGGCTACTTGCCATGGGGCATGAAATTCTCTTGCTTGATGAACCCACGTCGGGTCTTGATCCAGCCGGAGAATTTCATATGATGGAACTTCTAAAAAAAATCAACCGCGAGAAAAAAGTAAGCATTTTGATGGCAACGCATAATGTGGATATTGTTCCTGTTTTTCTTGACAAAATTTATATTTTGAACAATGGCGGCATGTTTTTAAGCGGCACGCCACAGGAAATATTTATGAACCCGGAAAACATGGAACAGATAAAACTGAGACTTCCCTGCATCGCTGAATTATTTTACCGTTTGGAAAATGAAAACGGGTTTTCATTTCAGCGCCTCCCCCTGACTGTCAGCGAGGGACAAGAAGAAATATTGCGTCAATTAAAGCATGAGCAATGACTTGCCCGGTATCTTTCCCCCCACAGGGCAAAAAAGCACGCTAATTTGAATCAATCTGACTGAATTTGGAGTTCATGCCGAGACTTTTAGGGAACTTGGGGGCGGAACTCAATAATCAACCGCATCATTGGTAAAAATAGGCGTTTTTGGGGCGCAAAGCGCCCCAAAAACGCGCATTTTAATACATTTTGATCTGATTATTGAGGTTCATGCCCATCCTCCAAAATATTGAATTGATGTGATTTACCGGGAACTAACAAAATTATTTTTATCCTTGGTAGAGGGTGATATGAAAAATATTTTTAAATTTCAGGAGTATCATTTATTGGCGGTGATAGTTCTTGTTACGGCAGTCAGTATTATAATCAACCATGATTACAGCATGACCGAAGGGTTTCTCTGGGATCTCACCACAAGGCAATGGATATGGATAAGCGTATCTATGCCCATCTTTCACCAAACTTATGTGTGGCTTGTCTGGAGACTTGAACTTTATGACAACTGGTTTACCCGGAAACTGGGGGAAAGCGCATTTGAAATTTACTATATAGGATTTGCAGGGCTTTTCATTTCAAGGTTTATTTTTATTGTTTTTTTGGCAGTAAGTAACCGCGGCAGTCTCTATATTTATCCATGGATTGCATATCTGGCGGCGGCAGCCATTACGCCAGTTGTTGTTTATCTTTTTTATTCGGTACAAAAATATTTTACCATTGAACGCGCCTTTGGAATAGACCATTTTAGGAAAAATTTTCGCAAACCCTTTATCAAGGAAGGTATTTTCCGTTACAGCAATAACGCCATGTACAGTTTTGGCTTGTGGATACTTTATCTCCCTGGACTGCTTTTATTGTCCAGGGCCGCTCTGCTGGTCGCTTTGTTTAACCATGCCTATATATGGGTACATTATTTCTGTACCGAGCGCCCCGATATGGAAAAAATATACGGCAAGCTGCCGCAATAATAAACCTATTTCTCTATTTGATTCCAGGTTAAAACGGGTTTTCGGGCAGCCTGTACTTCGTCTATTTCCCGGACAAAAGTACGATGCGGCGAATTTCTTATTTCCCCGGGATTTTTTTCGATGATATCAAAAATTTCTTCCACCGCATTGATAAACGCATCCAGCTCTATTTTGCTTTCTGTTTCCGTAGGCTCAATCATTATTGCGCCGCTTACATGAAGAGGAAAATAAACCGTTGGAGCATAAAATCCGCGATCCAGCAATGCCTTGGCAAAATTTTTGGTCGTAATGCCCTTTGCTTCGAGACTTTTTTGAGAAAACACAACCTCGTGCATGGATGGTTCGTTGCTTGCAAGCGTGAGCCGACCTTCAAGTTTTTTTCGCAAATAATTTGCGTTAATTACTGCCCGTTCTGAAATTTCCCGGATGCTGTCGCCGTTGCGCTTTAAATACGCCCATGCCCGCAAAATAATACCAAATTGCCCATACCATCCCTTGACCGGACCAATAGATTTTTCAGGATTTTTCTTGTCATAATAATCTCCATCTTTTCCATTCTTTTTTACGATTTGTGGAGATGGCAGAAAAGGCAGCATTCTTTGGGAACAGGCAATGGCGCCCTGTCCCGGTCCCCCGCCTCCATGCGGCGTTGAAAAAGTTTTGTGCAGATTTAATTGCGTTAAATCAATTCCCATTTGACCAAAAGAAGCTATCCCCATTACTGCATTCAGGTTGGCGCCATCAACGTATAACAAGGCTCCTTTTTTTTCCAGAATTTCTTTAATTTTTAAAATATCCGTTTCAAAAATTCCCAGCGTATTTGGATTGGTTATCATAAGCGCCGCAGTATTTTCATCGGTCTGCCTTGTTAGCGCCTCAAGATCAGTTAAGCCTTTTTCATTTGAGGCCACTTTTTCGGTAGCAAAGCCGGCCAACGCCGCAGATGCAGGATTTGTTCCATGCGCCGAATCCGGAATCAATATTTTGTTGCGGATTTCGCCTTTAGCTTCAAAATATTTTCGCATCATAAATACGCCGGCAAGCTCTCCATGAGCGCCAGCCGCAGGTTGAAGCGATATCCCTGGCATATCCAGTATAGTCGCAATCATCTCCTGGGTTTCAAAAATAATTTTTAAAGCGCCCTGCGCCTCACTGGCGGGCAAAGCCGGATGCAGGCGGCAAAATTCCTCCATACCTGCAATTACTTCGTTAATCACAGGATTATATTTCATAGTACACGAACCCAGCGGATACAGTCCGTCATCCCAGGAATAGTTCAGTCTGGATAATCTGTAATAATGGCGCACCAGTTCGGGTTCCGAAATAGACGGAAAACTTTCCGGCTTTTTTCGCAGTGCCGGAAAGGATGTCTTTGGAATATTATTATTTTGATATTCTTTTAAAAGGGGTTCCGAACGAACCACCATCGAAGAATGTATTTGCTGTTTTTCCTGCATTGGGCATTTTTTGTTTATGAATCCACCGATCAATTGAATTCTTGGCAGGAACCTGAAAGTCTGCCCAAGATCGAAACGAGTCTCCCCAACAACCTTACGCAAGCTTGCTGTGTTTGCGACCGTACATAAAATAAATCAGAAAACCAAAGGCCATCCAGACAATCAGTCGAATCCATGTATCCAGTGGCAGCGCAGCCATTTGCACAAAGCAAATGATAATTCCGAGAACCGGCAAATACGGCAATCCTGGAGTCTTAAACCCGCGCGGATATTCCGGATGTTTGTATCGAAGAATAATCACGCCGGCGCAAACAATACAAAACGCAAAAAGGGTTCCAATCGATACCAGTTCGCCCAGAATATCAATGGGCGTTGCGCCAGAAACAATCATGGCCACCAAACCGGTAACAATGGAACTGATATACGGCGTTTTAAATCGGGGATGCGCTTTGGAAAAAACTTTGGGGAGCAATCCATCGCGCGACATGGAAAAGAAAATTCTGGGCTGTCCCATCAGCAAGACCAGAATTACCGAGCTAAGACCTGCAATGGCAGCTACCTTTATAATTGGGCGCAGCCAAAACATTTTTGGACCCATGGCATTTACGGCAACGGCAATAGGATCTGGAACATTTAACAGTTTGTAACTTACCACACCGGTAAGAACCAGAGCCACCAGAATGTATAATATCGTAGAAATCCCCAGAGAACCCAGAATTCCCACCGGCATATCCTTGCGGGGATTTCGGGCTTCCTGTGCGGCAGTAGAAACCGCGTCAAAACCAATGTAGGCAAAAAAGATCACGGCGGCTCCGCGAAAAATTCCGGAAAATCCATATTCCCCAAACTTGCCCGTATTTGGCGGAATAAAAGGAGACCAATTATCCAGTTGAATAAAGAAAAAACCAAAAGCAATAAAAGCAATGATAACAAAAACTTTTATAATAACCATAAATGCGTTAAAATTGGCCGATTTTTTAATGCCTACCACCAGAAGAACGGTAGCGGCAAACACCACCAAAACAGCGGGTAAATTAAAAAGAGCCGTTACATGGGGCAAAGTATTTACATCAAGCCCTGTCTCGGTCAAATGCGACAAAAGACTGGCTGTAATCACCTTCCAGCCTTCCCCTGGAACATTCACCAGATGCGATCCCGATGCGGCAATAAATTCTACGGGAATGTGAATTCCAAAATCGTTTAAAAAGCTGACAACGTACCCAGACCAGCCCACAGCCACCGTTGATGCGGCAAATAAATATTCCAGAATTAAATCCCAGCCGATAATCCAGGCAATGAACTCACCCATGGTTGCATACGAATAGGTATAGGCGCTGCCGGCAATGGGAATCATAGAGGCAAACTCGGCATAGCAAAGACCGGCAAGCGCGCAGGCAATACCAGATAATATAAACGATAAAACAATGGCGGGTCCGGCGTATTGCGCCGCTGCCTGACCGCTCAAAACAAATATTCCGGCTCCAATAATGGCGCCAATTCCCAAAGCAACCAGATTACTGCCAGAAAGTACCCGATGCAGCCCATGATCGTTGTTTTCGGATTCGCTGATTAATTGTGTAATGGATTTTCGTCTAAATAAATGTTTCATAATATAAACCGGATAGTAAAATCAGGCGAAACACAGCAGCAAGGTTTTTTTGCTTGACAACGCAGCATATGCGGCCATAATGGAACCTAGTTGAAGTTCAATTGTTTAGAATATGTCCTTGCAGAGATTCCTGTTAATCCTCCTATAGTTTATTCCTTTCAAATTAAGTTCATCTAAAAATTAAAGCATTAGCAATAAGGAGCATATTATGCAAATTTACGTAGGAAACCTGGATTACGGGACCACAAATGAATCGCTGAAAGAACTTTTCGCCCCGTTTGGCGAAGTCGTCAGCGCAAAGATCATCATGGATCGCGACACAAACCGGTCAAAAGGTTTTGGCTTTGTCGAAATGGCCTCAAAAAATGAGGGCATCAAAGCAATATCAAAACTGGATGGTCAGGAATTAAATGGCCGAAACATTAAAGTCAACGAAGCCCAGCAAAAACCAGCCGGCGGCGGCGGTGGCGGTGGAAATCGCGACAGACGCTGGTAATCCAAAAACCAGTCAAAAGGGGAAAATGCGTAAAATTCTGTTTGTAACGGCGGGTTAAAACCCCCCGTTACGACAACCCCTTCTCCCCTCGCTTCAAAGCCCGGTCTTTTTGGATAGAATACGAAAGTTATTCCAGACAAATCGACCGGGCTTTTTCGCTACCCCTCTTTTATTTTACAAAATCACACGATTAATTTTAGCGCCAAGGGTTCTTAATCGTTCATCAATTTTCTCGTAACCGCGATCAATCTGAAGAATATTTTGAATCAATGACGTTCCTTGTGCGGCCAGAGCGGCAATAACCAGAGCCATTCCAGCCCGAATATCGGGAGAAGTCAACTGGGCGGCGTGAAGCTGGGAAGGCCCAATGATGACCGCCCTGTGCGGATCGCAAAGAACAATTTTTGCTCCCATAGAAATTAATTTGTCTGTAAAATACAGCCTGCTCTCAAAAAGTTTTTCATGTATCAAAACGGTTCCGGAACATTTTACAGCCGTGACCAGAGCAATGGAAATTAAATCCGCAGGAAAAGCCGGCCAGGGAGCATCATCCAGCTTTGGAATTTCACCGTGTACATCGGTTTCAATAACCAGTTTTTGATTTTTTTGAATGTGTAAATCGGTTCGGGATGCATTTTCATCGGCATATTCAAAATGTATGCCCAGTTTTTTAAAAACAATGCGAATCATCCGCAAGTCGCGGGGAATAATATTTTTCACCGTTAATTCGCCGCCGGTAAGCGCGGCAATGGAAATAAAACTGCCAACCTCAAGATAATCGGGGCCAATATGATGTTCGACGCTCTTTAGTTTAGAGTAATCGCCCACTCCATAAATCGTTAGTATATTGCTTCCAATACCTTCGATTTTTACTCCGGAGGCAACCAAAAAATGACAAAGACCCTGCACATGAGGTTCGCTGGCGGCATTTTCAATGACCGTCTTGCCATGAGCAACAGCGGCAGCCATTACGGCATTTTCTGTACCCGTCACAGAGGCTTCGTCTAATAATATTTCTGTGCCGGTTAATTTTTCAGCCTTGATTAAATACCCTTCTCGAGAAACTTCAATGATAGCGCCAAGAGCTTCCAGAGCCAAAAGATGCGTGTCTACCCGTCTACGTCCAATTTTATCGCCTCCGGGGCGGGGCATGTACACCTTTTTTTGCCGCGCAAGAACAGGCGCAATAAGGGTGATGGCTCCGCGAATGGGCGAAGTAAGCTCTTCGGAGAGCTCAACGTTTTTAATTTCCGGGGTGTACATTTCCAGCGAATGAGCGTCGCCATTTATGGGTTGAATTTCAGCCCCCAGAAATCGGGCAATTTTCAATAAATTTCTTACGTCCTCAATATCCGGAATATTGTGAATTCGCACCGGATGCGGGCACATCAAAGCGGCACATATTACCGGAAGAGCTTCATTTTTATTGCCCTGCGGCGTTATAGAACCGCTTACCGAAAAACCTCCTTCTATTGAAAAATGTTCCATATGATACTAACCCTTACAAACCCAATACCTGGGTCATGTTATATAATCCGGGTTTTTGGTGAACAATAAACTCCAGCGCATCGAGGGCGCCGCTGGCAAATACATCCCGATTGGTTGCCTGATGCTTTAATTCTATGCGTTCGCCGTTGCCAAGAAAAAATACGGTATGATCGCCAACAACATCGCCGCCACGAAGCGCAAAACTGCCTAATTCATCCGGTTTTCTTTCGCCGGTAATACCGCTTCTGCCATATTTCACATTCTTATCCAGATTCATTGTTTCCAGAAGTATTTTTTCCAGACTTTTTGCGGTTCCGGAAGGAGCGTCTTTTTTATGCATGTGATGAATTTCCATCATTTCGGCATGAAAATCTTTATTCACCAAAGCCTCGCCAGCCATGCGGGTCAATGCAAACAAAAGATTTACGCCAATACTCATATTGGAAGATTTTAAAATAGCAATTTGTTTCGAGGCTTCCTGAATGAAGCTCTCTTGTTCGGAACCAAAACCCGTCGTTCCTATCACCATGGGAATTTTTGCAGATACACATATTTTCAACATATTCAAAGATGCATCGGGAACGCTGAAATCAATCAATCCGGAAATCTTGCCTGGTTTTTCGGGGTCAATTTGTGAAACAAGAATTTCTTTTTTAATTCCCTCGCCTAACGCCGCATCTTGTGCATTTATATCTATGGCAAGAGCAAGCTCCATGGTTTTTTTTTGAAGAGCCAGTCTCGCAATGGCTCGACCCATTTTCCCCAGAGCCCCGTTTATTGCAAAATGAATCATCGGGTTTGAAATTCCTGGATTAAATCGCGGATTTTTTGAAAATATTTTTCCGACAATGCTGTCATCGGCAATCGCAAGGTATTTTCTATTTCTCCCAGAATATACAGAGCCGCTTTCACCGGTATCGGATTGGTTTCATAAAACATGGCTTTCATTAAAGGAAATAATTTGTAAAAACCGGATTTGGCCTCCTGAATATTTCCTTTTCTAAAATTCCGGGTGATCTCGCCCGTTTCCCGGGGAAAAACATTGGAAATTACGCTGATGCCGCCCCTGCCGCCAATGGCCAGAACCGGAAGCAGCAAATTATCATCGCCTGACAACAGAACAAAATCCGGCGGCGTATTTAAAATGACTTCTGCCATAAAACTTAAATCGCCGGTAGCTTCTTTAATCCCGACGATATTCTTGTGTTGCGCAAGACGAACAATGGTTTCAATAGAAAGAGAAACGGCGGTTCGTCCCGGGATGTTGTAAAGGATTAAAGGAATAGCAGATGCATCTGCAATGGACATGAAATGAGCGTACAAACCTTCTTGCGTTGGTTTATTGTAATAGGGATTTACCACAAGGGCGTAGTCTGCGCCATCGCTGGCCGCAGATTTGGTTAGTTCAATTGCTTCCCGAGTAGAATTAGAACCCGTTCCAGCAATAATAATGGTGTGCGGATTTATTTCTTTGGCCCATTGAGTTGTTTTTGCAATAACTTCCCTGTGTTCTGTATGATTTAAAGTCGGGCTCTCCCCGGTTGTACCACAGGGCACAAGCCCTTCAATTTTAGCGTCCAATTGCTTTTGAATTAATTTTTTAAGAGCCAGATAATCGATTTCCTGATTTGCCTGAAAGGGCGTAACCATTGCAGTAAAAGTGCCATGCAATTCCATGATATGTCAGTCTAAGAATTCCCAGTTACGCAGTAAATAATTTAAGCAGTAAATAAAAGATTTTAGCATGCTCCAAAACTCGCGCAGTTTTGGGTCGCGAAGCGTCCCAAAACTGCGCAAGTTTAAATCATTCTGAATGAATTTTGAGTTCATGCCCGGACTCATCTGGACGATAATGATATATTATGAAAAAAGCATTGTTGTATTTATTTCTTTCCATTGGAATTATCCGGGCTCAAAATAATGCCCAGACAAATCCTCCGGCAAATGAGGAGTCCAAAGGCTCTCTTACTGGATTTGACGGATTAAAATGGGGAAGTAAATATGGCGAAGCCAAGGAACATTTTCGTACCATTGCATCCAGCCCGGGAGTTAGCGAACCGGCCAATATTATTTCCGATACTCCCGAAAATGAAATTAAGCTCAAAAGGAAAAATGTCATATACAGGTACGTGTTTTATCAGACTCCGGAAATTCTCAGAAAAAACAGGAATAGCGCGGATGCCGGAGCCAATGCAAATCCGGATACTGCCGCGCCTGAAAACAAGTCGGCAACAAACAATAACGAGGCGTCGGCGCGACTCTTTTTCATAGAAAGCTCATTCCCTTATGTACCGGCGCTGGAACTCCAAAAAAATATTGAAGCCAAGTATGGCCCCCGAAACGGAGGCACGCTGGATGATAAAACCAACCGCGGTTTTTATGTTTGGACACTCAACAGCGGATATATAATTCAATGGATAGACCCCTATAAGCAAAAACCATTCTCGCGCAGCATTTACTATGTCAGCAAGGAAATTCTGGAAGAAATCAAGGCCGATTATCCAAAGTTTCTTTATTCGAGCGAATTAAAAACAATGAAAAATATTTTGTACTAAATTATTCAACCTGACCAATCTGACTGAAAATATCCATTACTGTTTTTTGCGGATTACTGGATTGAGTAATGGGTCTGCCAACGACGATATTCGTGGCTCCCGATTGGAGGGCGTACAAAGGAGTAACAACGCGATTTTGATCATCTCCTCCGGCAGAATTTTCGAGACGAATGCCCGGGTTGACAATGATAAAATCGCGCTCTTTAAAATCGTCCCTCAGCTTCATGGTCTCGAGTCCGGAACAAATCACGCCGGCAGCTCCGGCTTCCAGGGAAATTCGGGTTCTTGCCTGCACCTCTGAATATTCTGACGCCTGCGAGGTTAAGACCGTTACGTTTAAAATTTTTGTATTTGACCCGGACGAACCCTCCAGCGCCGCGCGGACGCCCCCGGCATTGCAAAAAACCGTTAGGTAATCAGGCTGATATTCGCATAGTTTTTTCACCGACTTCTCAACGGTTTTGGGAATATCATTAATTTTTAAATCCAGAAAAACTTTTTTTCCAAGAGATTTTAGACGATCGATAATCGCATGGCCTTCGGCATAAAAAAGCTCCATGCCCACTTTATAAAAATGTACAGAAGGAAGTTTTTCTACAAGATCAAGGGCTTGGCGGGATTGGCTAAAGTCAAGGGCAACAATTAAAAAATCATTCTTCTGATTCATCATCATATTCATACGAGTCAGACTCTACATTGCCGGAATACTGAATGGCGATAATCTTGTCGAGCATAACCACGTCAAAAGTACTCTTTAGCATGGGGTTAGCGTTAATAATACTCAATCGTCCGTTATGACGCACTAGGCTGGTTTGCAGAATAACAAACTGGGCAATCAGTTCCGAGTTAGCCGATTGAAGCTGAGACAAATCAATTTCCAGTTGAAGAGCCTCCACAGGCTTTTCAATTATTTCATTGTTTACGCTGTCTAAAAAACGAATGATGTTAATCAACCCAAGCTGATTATCCTGTTCATCAATTAACAACACCCATTTTTTTTCGCTTTTTTCAACGAACATGAATCCTCACTTCATTAGATTGCTGGTATGTATATCATTTTTTATCATAATTTGTGAACCAGAAATTTTAAAAAGAGTCAGGGAACGGGCATGCCCATTCCCTGCGGGGAAAAGACAGCCCGGCGTTTTCCGCTACGGCCCAATTTAGTTTACAGTTAGGGTAAACGTTCCCGGAGTTTTGGAGAAATTCCTGACCCAAATATAAAACGTTGCGCTTGCATTGTTAGTACAAGATTCATTGGCTTGACCAACTAATTGACTGGAGCAAGCCGCAACCGAAAAATTAGGATCTTTATACACGATTATGCCGTAAATTCAACAGGTTAGGAATAAAAAGGGTTTTCCCTGATCGTTATGGCCTAATCCAATAGATATTATTATAGCAAATAACCGAAATATGCAGATAAACTTTATAAGAATCTCTGGATTTGATGGAACAATTTCACGGTAGAGCCTGTATTTTCCTGAATATACTGACGACCTGCGCCAGCTTTTTTTTGGGCATTTAATGAATTGGTTAGAAATTTCCAAAAAATAACCCGGAACTCCTCCGCATTCTTTATACTAAAGGCGCAATCCCGATCCATCAACTCATTGGCTTCTGGAAATTTATCGTGACGAGGCCCAAATATCACCACATTATTCATCGCCATCGGCTCGAGAATATTATGGATGCCTGTCGAAAACCCCCCTCCAACATAGGTAATTATGGAGTTTGCATATAAAAAAAACAAATCTCCAACCGTATCGATCAAGAGTACTTTAAATTTTTTAGAATAATCGCCGGATTTTAATATGTCGCTATAAAGAACGGGGTTATAAGCGGCATATTCCAGCAACAAAGACTGTAAGCTTTTACCTGTTTCATGGGGAGCAATAATCATTTTTAGATTTGGAAATTCTTTTAAAGCTTGTTGAATACTGTCTCCTATGACACTCATATCCTGAGGCCAGATGCTCCCCAGGGTAATGCAAACATCATCTGGTTTCAAGGAGGTAAGAGTAATTTTTTTTTCACTCTGCCTCTCCATGACCAAATCAAATTTACTATCCCCAATCGTTTCGATAAGCTTAGTCGAACCCAGTAAATCTATATATTTTTTTTTTGAAGATTCTGAAATCGGAAAAATTCCGGAAAAATTGGAATAAATAAAAGAATAAAACAAACGTTTACCAAAAGAACTAAAATTTCGATCCGGAGCACAAACGAGAAATCTTGGGATATTTCTTTGTTTTGCGCCATAAATAAGATTAGGCCAAATATCGGTTTTCACAACCACAAGGGCAGATGGCTTGAGAATTTTAAAAAGACGATGAACGTTATATGTAAAATCCATGGGTAAAAAATCAAATTCAAAGCCCGGAATACTTTCACGTTCTAACCAGCTAAAACCGGAAATACTGGTCATAGTGATAAAAACAGAATAATTGTTGTTATAAAATTCAAAAATTAAATATTTTACCTGCAAGTATTCGCCCGCACTGGAGACGTGAAACCATATGAGAGGCTTGTGGTTTTCAAAATGCGCTATTTTTTTTTGAAATCTTTTCCATAAACCCTTGCGGGCAAAAAGTGTCTGGCGCACTTTTTTTACAGGCAAAAAAAACAGCAATAGCATAAAAACAAAAACCGGATTAAACAATATTCGATAAAACATCAGGCACAGAAAATTCATAGATTGATAAACCGTTGTTCAAATACTATTCACGACATCCATGCTGTTTCTTGTTTTTTTTTGCAAAAATCAATTTTTTTTCTTTTCAAGTGTAAAAAATCGTATAAAACTTCAACAACAATAACAAGAACATGGCCGAAACTCAAAATTCAGTCTGAATAAATTAGATTAGCGTGGTTTTGGGTCGCGACGCGCCCCAAAACCACGCATTTTACTACACTTTAATGTGAATATTAAGGTTCATGCCCATGCCGAATAAATATTTAAGGAGAATATCAATATGGATTACAAGAATAAAGTGTTTGACAGAGGATTTCCCATTAGACATAATGTTGCAGGTAAAAATTCTGCCGAACTGCCTGCTGAAAAAACTGCCAGACCAAAACACACAGAGGAAAATATGAACCCAAAAACTGCTAACGCAAACAACGATAAATCAAAAGCTCTTGACCAGGCCTTGTTGAATATAGAAAAACAATTTGGTAAAGGCGCTGTAATAAAAATGGGCGGCAACTTTAAAGTCAACATAGACGCTGTTCCCACCGGTTCGCTTCCACTGGACATTGCCCTTGGCATTGGCGGATTTCCCCGTGGGCGAATCGTGGAAATTTATGGTCCTGAATCTTCGGGTAAAACCACTCTGACGCTTCATGCAATTGCGGAAGCTCAAAAACTGGGCGGGATGGCGGCATTTATTGACGCAGAACATGCCCTTGATCCATCCTATGCGAAAAGACTGGGCGTCAATGTAGACGAACTATTGGTATCGCAACCCGACTCCGGAGAACAAGCATTGGAAATAACCGAAGCTCTTATAAGATCGAATGCCCTTGATATCATTGTAATCGACTCCGTAGCCGCATTGGTGCCGCGCGCAGAAATCGAAGGAGATATGGGAGATTCACACATGGGCTTACAGGCTCGCCTTATGAGTCAGGCTCTTCGAAAACTTACCGGAGCGATTCAAAAAAGCAATACGATTTTGGTTTTTATCAATCAAATCCGAATGAAAATCGGGGTAATGTTTGGCTCGCCGGAAACCACAACAGGCGGAAATGCATTAAAATTTTATGCATCTATACGCCTTGACATCCGCAGAATTGAATCGCTTACAAAAGGCGAAGATGTAATCGGAAGCCGGGTTCGGGTAAAGGTGGTAAAAAACAAGGTAGCTCCTCCTTTCCGCAAGGTAGAATTTGATGTTTATTTCGACAAGGGAATCTCAAGAGAAGGGTGCATTCTTGATGAGGGTGTTGCCTGTAATTTAATCACTAAATCGGGTACATGGTATTCTTCCGGCGAATTGCGTATGGGTCAGGGCAAAGAAAACGCGCGTCAATACTTGTTGCAAAATCCGGATTTAACAAACAAGCTTGAAGTGGAAATTCGAAAACGGGCAGCAGAAGCTACTCCTGCAGCCACAGAGAAGTCTGCCATTAGCAATAAAACCGCAGTTGACGAAAACAGGGAAAATATAGAAGACCAGGCAGTTTAACGTCAGGAAGTCAAGCCGATAGAAATTGTAACATTTCCGGATTTTTTTTTAACAAGGGCGAGTGTACTGTTTTTGGTAAGTATTTTGGCGGCGGGTTCGCTTACTCCATAAGCGCCTGTGTATTTAAACACAACCTCCGACGGACTTTGTATGGCTACCGAATTCAATTCCGATACTGTGTAAAAATAAAGACGCCAGCGTCTTTTACTACAGAACAAAAGAAGTCCGGATTCATTTTCTTTCAGATCGATACTGGCCACAGCCATAACGCTATTTACATTAAATTTCAGGGCTTGTAAAGTTTCCAGCGTTACATGGTCTAATTCTTCTTGTGTCGTGTTTCGATTGCATCCAAGCCCGATCCCGATTACTTTTGGCCGAAATATGACTATTTTTTTATTGCCCGAACTTTCAAAATCCGGCATTTTTTGAAAATCCCTGTGTGTAATGATAATATGGTACGGAGCATTTGACTGGAATCCTTCTTCCAGGGTGTTAAACAGGATTAAATTCTCTGGCAAACCAGTTTCATACTTCCACCAGTTTTTTTCGCCGGATTCCTGCACAATGGCAACTGTTTCCCCGTTGACTACCGCCGCGCTAATCTCCGTAAGATATTCCGATGGCTCCATATACCATCCAAATTCTTTGCCCATTGTATCCACAGTTAGAGTTTTCTGCACATCCGATGCCGTGGTAATAACCGCCCGGGCTCCCATTCCTGCGGCAATCTTCCGGCAAAGCTCATTGGCTCCTCCAATATGTCCCGACAAAATACTGATGACATATTCACCATTTTCATCTATTGCCACAATTGCGGGATCCACGTCCTTTCCTTTGAGAAAAGGGGCAATAATGCGTATAAGAGCGCCGATGCTGACGATAAAAATAAAATTTCTGTATTTGTCTAAAATATCTTGCAACAGATTTTTGATTTTTTCCGGATAAAAAAACAAATTTACATCGCCCTTGCTTAC